>JAZOMK010000298.1:0-4399 GCA_045653985.1 Clostridia bacterium
AAGTTTGAGGATCTTCCCGATGAATTTGAGTGTCCGTTATGCGGAGTAGGGAAGGATATGTTTTCCGCTGAATAAAAATAAATGGGCAGATAATATCTGCCTATTTTTTTATAAATTCAACTAATGATGTATTTACTTTATAAATTTTATTTGGTATAATAAAATAAATGTAAAAATGCAATATTTACATTTAAAAATGCAATTTAATTTACTGCTTTAATATGATATAATATAATATATCTTAACAGAAAGAAGGGTATTTTATGGGAGATTTAAAAGTCGGCTTTGCAAGGTTAAATATTAACCCTATGCTGGGTGTTAGTGTGTCAGGATATTTTATTGAGCGCAGGGCAGAAGGTTTTTTGGATGATATCGAAGTAAATGCCATTGCTTATGAATGTAACGGCAATCGCGCTGTTATGATTTCTGCCGACCTTTGCGACGTTAAAGTATATATATCAGATAGAATCGTTGAAGGTATAACAAAAAAGACGGGCGTTACAAAGGATTATATCTTTATTTCCGCAACCCATACCCATACAGGTCCCGGCACCATTGAGGGCAAATTGGAAAAAGGCTCGTTAGAAGAAGAATATTACGAGTTCTTCATTAAACGCGCCATTGACGTTGCGGTATTGGCAATAAATGATCTTAAACCTGCGAAAATGGGCTTTGGCATTTCTGAAGCTAAAAACGTTGCTTTCGTAAGAAGATTTCTTATGAAGGACGGCAGCATTAAAACTAACCCCGGTGTTGATAACCCTGATATCGTAAGTCCCGTAGGCGATGTTGATGAAAGCGTAAACGTGCTTCGCTTTGATAGGGAAGATGCTGAAACGGTTATTCTTGTAAACTTTGCAAACCATCCTGACGTTGTCGGTGGTAACTTGATTTCAGGCGATTGGCCTTCACTTACAAGAAAATATGTTGAAAAAGCCATTGATAACACAAAGTGCATTTTCTTTAATGGCGCACAAGGCGATGTAAACCACGTGAACGTTCATCCTCGCGGTGGCGACCTTAATGATATGTTTATGGATTTTGATGACGTTTCAAGAGGTTATGGCCATGCAAAGCACATCGCAATGGTAGTTGCCGGTGCTGTAATGCAGGTGTATCATAAGGTTGAATATGTTGCGGTTGATGGCATAAAAGGTAAGCTTAACCCCGTAAAAGTACCATCAAATAAGCCTGCGCCTGAAGAATTGCCCCTTGCAAAGAAGTATTATGAACTTCATGTTTCGGGCAGGGATGATGAGATTCCCTTTAAAGCAATGATGCTTACAACTGTTGTTGCAGAAGCAAAGAGAATGGTTGAACTTGAAAACGGACCTGACTTCTTTGATGTTAATCTTACAGGTTTGAGAATCGGCCCCGTTGCATTCTTAGGTATAGCAGGTGAGCCTTTTACCGGCATTGGCAGAGGTATTAAGGCAACTGAAGGTTTTAAACTTATTATGCCGTGCTGTTTGACAAATGGCGACGAAGGCTATTACCCAATGCAGGAAGCCTATGATGAGGGCGGTTATGAAGCACGAAGCTCTAACTTCAAAGCTGGCGTAGCAGAATTACTTATTGAAGAGGGCAAAAAGCTTCTTGAGGAGATAAAATAAATGAAAGCAATTATAAATGCCATTGTGGTTTTGAAAGATCATTACATACCAAACGGTGTTATTTTAATTGAAGACGGCAAAATAAAGGACTTTGGCGAAGCAAGGAAAACAGAAGTTCCTGAAAATGCTGAAATTATTGATGCAAAAGGCTTGTACGTTGGTCCCGGTTTTATTGATATACATACCCATTCTGATGGTTATGTCTTCTTTCAGGATGAACCTGAAAGGGCGTGTATGCACCATTTAAAGCATGGTACAACAACTCTTTTGCCTGCGCTTTATTATAGTATGGATACGGCAGGGTACGTTGAAGCAATAAAAAAACTTCGCAAGGCAATGGAAAAGGACGAATGTAAAAATATAGGCGGTCTTTATATGGAAGGCCCGTATCTTAATCCTAAATTCGGTTGCGATAGGGAATCAAACCCATGGAAAGGCGCTGTTGACAAAAACAAGCATATGCCCATAATAGAAGAAGCGTATGATATTGCACGCGTGTGGGCACTTGCGCCTGAAAGGGAAAATATCCTTGATTTTGTTCTTGATGTTAAAGCGAAAAATCCCAATGCAATATTTACGGTGGCACACAGCGAAGCATCACCTTATGATATTGAAGCTTTAATGCCTTATGGTTTAAAAATCGGCACACATCACACCAATGCAACGGGCGATAGACCTATGTACCCTGAATGTCGCGGTGTTTGCGTTGACGAAGCTGTTAATTACAATAAGGAGATTTATGCCGAGCTTATCTGTGATAGCAGGGGCATTCACGTTGACCCTTATATGTTAAGGCTTGTGCGCAAGGTAAAGGGCGATGACAGAATTATCTTAATTTCAGACGCCTATGCCTGTGATGGTCCTATCCCTGAAGGCTATGACGATGTTGACGATATCAACTTTGATTTTATGGGTGAAATTGCAGGCTCAAAAATGACACTTGATATTTCCTGCCGTAATATGATGAAGCATACGGGCGCATCAATAGTTGATGTATTCAAGTTCGCTTCATTAAACCCCGCAACCTGCGTTGGCTTCTATGATAGGGGCGAAATCGCAAAGGGCAAACGTGCCGACCTCGTTTTTGTTGACCATATGATGAAGGTTGATAAGGTAATTTTCGGAGGGGAAACGGTATGAAAGAATATACTATAACTTACGTTAAAAATAACGCGGATTGGGCAAATATTCCTGAAATTGAAATAAACGAAGTCTTTGGCAAAAAGTATGATGATATAAGTGCAAAGGCACAGGTCGCTTATACTTCTGATTGCTTGCTTTTACATTTAAGCACAGTTGAAAGCAATTATCGCAAGGTTGAAAAAGATGCACTTGGTTCACCTTGTGAAGATAGCTGTCTTGAGTTTTTCTTTAGCCCAATAAATGGTGATAAAAGATATTTTAACGTTGAATTTAATGCAAACGGCTGTATGTTCTTAGGTATGGGCAGTTCTGTTTACGACCTTACAAGGCTTATTTTTGTAGGCGATGAACTCTTTAAGCCTGAGATAATTGAAAATGATAAAATGAAATTCAATATAGGTTCTCAAGTTGTTGTTTCGGGAATAATTACGAAAATGAGAAATCAGCTTACCAAAAAAGGCGAGATGATGCGTTATATCGAATTAGAAGATTTGTCGGGAAGTATAGAGGTTCTTATTTTCCCGGGACAGTTGAGAAGATTTGATACTCTTGCACAGATTGATAAGATTGTAACTTTAAGCGGAAATCTTGATATTGCAGAGGATGCACCGCCTAAAATCAGATTGGAGGATTTAAAGCTCCTTGATTTATCCTTGAAAAAAGCAGGCAAGCTCTATATCAGAACGGATTCGAGAAATGCAGACGAAATGGATAAAATTAAAGAAATTCTGGGCGGGGCTATGGGTGATATTGAGGTTATAATAAAATACAGTGATACAGGACAGGTGCTTAAAGCTCCTAAATCAATGCAAATAAACAGAAACGATGGAAGAGTTGAAAAGCTTGAAGCTCTTCTTGGAAACGAAAATGTCAGGTTGGTGGAATAATGAATTTTGATATTCTGTCTGAAAAAGAAATTAACAGATATCTTCAAAAATCTAAAAAGATTATCGTCAAGGATGAAACAGAATCGACCAACCTTGACATAAAAAGACTTGCAGAAAATGGAGCGGAGTCGGGAACAATTGTAGTAGCCGAAGCTCAAAGCAAGGGCAGAGGCAGAGTTGGCAGGAGCTTTTATTCCCCAAAGGGGTTTGGGATTTATATGAGCGTTTTGCTTAAGCCAAACCTTGAAAACAACGATATTGTGTTGCTGACAACCGCTGTTTCTGTGTCGGTTTGCCGTGGTATAGAAAAGGCGACAGGAAAGAAACCTCAAATAAAATGGGTAAATGATTTATATCTGAACAACAAAAAAATATGCGGAATTCTTACCGAGGCAATAAGGGACTCTGCATGTGGAGAAGTAGAGTATATTATAGTGGGTATAGGCATAAACTGTAGGTATCAGAGCTTCCCTGAAGATATCGCAGAAATTGCAGGCAGTATCGGGGACGAGGGGGAAGAAATACCCAGGAATAAAATTATTGCTGAAATAATAAAAGAACTTGATTTCCTTGAGAAAAACATAAAAGACAGAAGCTTTTTAAAGGAATATAAAGAAAGGTCAATGGTTATAGGTAAAAAAATACGGATTTTAAATGATGATCAAACAGGGGAAGCTGTAGATATTGACAATAATGGCGGACTAATTGTAAAAACCGATACAGGAGAGATGAGAACTTTGTCATCAGGTGAAATAA
>JAZOMK010000299.1:0-3512 GCA_045653985.1 Clostridia bacterium
TTTCTCGACAAAGCCGATAGAAATCGGCTTTTCGTAGCAAAAAACTTCTTAAATCGTTTTTTGCAACTTCGATATCTTTGCAATGAATATGTTCAATTACCTTTGGTAATTGTTTGCGAATTCAACGAATTCGCAGTCGAAATAAGGCTTTTGCCTATTTCGACATCAACATAGTCATTATAAATCTACCCGTATGGCTCTTTGTATTTTGTGCAATTTCTTCAGGCGTGCCCTCTGCTATAACAGTACCGCCCTTTACGCCGCCCTCGGGGCCCATATCAATAATATGGTCGGCAACCTTAATAATATCAAGGTTATGCTCAATAACAATAACGGTGTTTCCACCCTCAACAAGACGGTCTAAAATAGCAATAAGCTGTTTTACGTCATGGGTATGAAGCCCCGTTGTAGGTTCATCAAGGATATATACCGTTTTGCCCGTAGGTCTTTTTGAAAGCTCGGTGGCAAGCTTAACGCGCTGTGCCTCGCCACCTGAAAGCATTGTGGAAGGCTGTCCTAACTTAATATAGCCTAAGCCAACATCATAAAGAAGTTGGATTTTTCTTTGTATTTGCGGTACGTTTTCAAAGAAGTTCAAGGCTTCTTCAACAGTCATATCCAGCACTTCAAAGATGTTTTTGCCTTTGTAGCGCACCTCAAGGGTTTCCTTTGAATATCTTTGCCCGTTGCAGACTTCGCAAGGCACGTAAATATCGGGCATAAAGTGCATAGCGATTTTTATAATGCCATCGCCTGCGCAAGCCTCGCATCTGCCGCCCTTAACGTTAAAGCTGAATCTGCCGCTGTTATAACCGCGCATTCTTGCATCCTGCGTTTGCGCAAAAAGATTTCTTATATGATCAAACACACCCGTATAGGTCGCGGGGTTTGAGCGCGGTGTTCTGCCAATGGGACTTTGGTCAATTACTATAACCTTATCAAGCTGTTCAATGCCGGTAACATCATTGCAGGGCGCGGGGTGGAAGTGGGCGCGGTTAAGCTTACGCGCAAGGGTTTTATATAAAACCTCGTTTACAAGTGAACTTTTGCCTGAGCCCGAAACGCCCGTAACTGCGCAAATTACACCTAAAGGAAAATCAACCGTTACGTTTTTAAGATTATTTGCATAGGCATTTTCAACTGTAATATATCCCCGCGGCTGGCGTCTTTTTTCAGGGACGTTTATAACTTCTCTGCCTGCAAGATATGCTCCCGTTATTGAATTTTCACAAGCCATGATTTCTTCGGGTGTACCTGCACAAACAATATTGCCGCCGTATTGACCTGCCTTTGGCCCGATATCAACGATAAAATCAGCCTGACGGATGGTATCTTCATCGTGTTCGACCACGATAAGGGTATTGCCTAAATCACGAAGTCCTTTTAATGAATTTAAAAGTTTTTCGTTATCGCGCTGATGTAAGCCGATGCTTGGCTCGTCTAAAATATACAAAACACCCATAAGTCCTGCGCCAATCTGCGTTGCAAGACGGATGCGCTGTGCTTCACCACCTGAAAGGGTGCAGGCTGAGCGGGTTAAAGTAAGATATTCAAGTCCAACGTTTTCAAGGAAACTTAGGCGAGTGTTTATCTCCTTTAAAATGCGCTCGGCAATCATTGTATCTTTGCCTGATAGGGTAAGATTTTCTAAAAATGCGCGGATTTCATTAACGGGCATATCGCTTAATTCATGGATATTTTTGCCGTTAATTTTAACCGCCAATGCTTCGGGACGGTAGCGCATACCGTGGCAAGCTTGACAAGGACTTTCAACCATATACTGTTCAAGGTCGCGCTTAACGCCCTCCGATTGGGTATCACGATAGCGCCTTTCGGTTTGAGGTATTACCCCCTCAAAAGCCTGACGGAAAGTGCGCGAATGTCGGCTTGTGGTAATGTGAAAATCAATTTCTTCATTGCCTGAGCCGTACAAAATAATATCGCGATGTTTTTTTGATAAATCCTTAAAAGGCGTATCCAATGAAAACCCGTAATGTTTTGCAAGGCCTTCATAATACATACGGTTCATAGTGTCCGTACCCATTATAAACCAGCCCGAAACCTTGATAGCGCCCTCACTTAATGATAAATTTTCATCCTGCACAACAAGTTCAGGCGAAACTCGCGAAATTGTACCAAGACCTGTGCACTCAGGGCAAGCACCAAAGGGTGAGTTAAAAGAAAACAATCTTGGTTCAAGTGCCTCAATGCTGATATTACAATCAGGGCAAGCATAATTTTCAGAAAAAAGTCTCTCCTCATTTAAGTCAAGGCGTTCAACAATCATCAAGCCTTCTGCAAGCTTTAATGCGCTTTCAATACTATCTGTAAGACGTGAACGTATGTCTTCGCGGACAATCAGGCGGTCAACGATAACTGAAATATTGTGCTTATTATTTTTTTCAAGCTTAATATCGTCTGAAAGTTCCTGAACCTCGCCATCAATTTTTGCGCGGATATAGCCTGCTTTAAGCATATCCTCAAGCAGTTTTACGTGTTCGCCCTTTCTGCCCCTTACAACGGGCGCCATAATAAGAATTTTTGTACCCTCGGGCAGGTTAAGTACCGCGTCAACCATTTGGTCGACGGACTGTTTATTTATCTCTTTTCCGCATTTATAGCAATGGGCAACGCCGATACGCGCATATAAAAGACGGAGATAATCGTGTATTTCAGTAACAGTACCCACAGTTGAACGCGGGTTATTGTTGGTGGTTTTCTGGTCGATACTTATGGCGGGGGAAAGTCCTTCAATGCTTTCAACGTCAGGCTTTTCCATCTGTCCTAAAAATTGGCGTGCGTAGGAAGAAAGGCTTTCAACGTAGCGCCTTTGTCCCTCGGCATATAACGTATCAAAGGCAAGCGAACTTTTGCCTGAGCCTGAAAGCCCCGTAAACACAACAAGTTGATTTCTTGGTATGGTTACGCTTACGTTTTTTAAGTTGTGGGTTTTTGCACCCTTTATAATAATTTGGTCGTTCATTATTCCTCTCCGTAAAGTGATTTAAGAAGATCGCGGATTTTTGCCGCCTTTTCAAATTCAAGATTTTTCGCAAGGCGCAGCATTTCTTCCTCAAGATAGCGTTTTCTATCCTCTAAACTGCCCTCAAGTTTAATTTCTTCGTTATTTTTGCCCGTAATTTCAATAAGGTCGGGGATAGGTTTGATAATTGTTTTAGGTGTAATATTGTTTTGCTTATTATATTCTTCCTGAATCTTTCTTCTGCGCGCAGTTTCATCTATTGCACCTTTCATTGAGTCAGTCATATTATCCGCATACATTATTACTCTGCCCTCGGCATTTCTTGCACCACGGCCGATAGTCTGTATAAGTGAACGCTGTGAACGCAAAAAGCCTTCCTTATCAGCATCAAGTATTGCTATTAAGGCAACTTCAGGCAAATCAAGGCCTTCACGCAGAAGATTTATGCCCACTAAAACATCAAACTTTTTAAGGCGAAGATTTCTTAAAATCTCAACGCGCTCTAACGTATGAATTTCTGAGTGCATAT
>JAZOMK010000300.1:0-5400 GCA_045653985.1 Clostridia bacterium
GGTTGCCTTTAATGCTTTAAAAACGCTTTCCCAATCAATATCGCCCGTACCGGGGATTTTATGCTGATCCTTTAATCCGTTATTATCGTGAAGATGCAAAGCGCAAACGTTTGGTGCAAGCATATTTATAACTTCGCTTACACTTGGATTATTAAAAGCAACCGCAAGGTTTGTATGTCCCGTATCAACGCAGATGCAGAAGGTATCACCATACTTTTTATATAACGGCATAAAGCCATCCTTGAAATTATTTATATCGCCAAAAAAGTCAACACAACCGTAGCGCGAAGACGAACCAAAAGTTTCGGTTGCAACTTTTACGCCCAATTCCTTTGCTAAGGGAAGAATACTGTCAAAAAGCTCATAATTAAATTGGTGCATCAGTTCTTTTTTTGTTTCAGGTGGCAGATGATAATTGCCTGCTGTATGAATAACGCAGATTTCAGCACCTAATATTTTTGTTGCTTTAATATCTTTTAAAACGTTTTTGACTAAAATTTCATCATCGCTTTTTATATTTTTATAACCGGTACCGTTGCCGTGAGTAGTAAAGATTTTTATGCCAATGCTGTCAGCATAATCTTTTATATCTTTAAAATAAGCATAAAATTCTTCATCACTTTTTGCATAAATTGAAGTTTTGGAATTTATGTCATATTCAGCCGCCCAAAGGTTAAAATCAACACCATCAGCACCAAGCTCTTTTGCCTTTTTTAGCGCACCTTTTTCGCCAAAAATTCTTTGCAGTCCGCCTGAAGAAATTGAGATATTCATATTAAAAATCCTTTCTGAAATGAATTTTTTTAATTATACCAAAAAATATTGTTGTAGGCAAGTTTATATTGCTTTTTATTTTTTTAGATGGTATAATACCTTAAAAGGATGTGTTTTTTATGGCAAAAGTGCTTAATTTCGGCTCACTTAATCTTGATTACGTTTATAGTGTACCGCACTTTGTTTCGGCAGGTGAAACCCTTTCTTCATATAATATGGAGGTTATCTGCGGCGGCAAAGGTTTAAACCAATCAGTTGCACTTTCACGTGCAGGGGCAAAGGTGTATCATGCAGGCAAAATAGGCTTTAACGGCAATATTTTAAAGGATATGTTAAATGAAAATAACGTTGATACAACTTATCTTTTAATTGATGAAAAGGAAAACGGACACGCCATAATTCAGGTTGATAAAAACGGACAAAACTGCATACTTTTATTTTCAGGCAGTAACGGCAAAATTACTGAAAATGAAATTGATGAGTGTCTTAACCATTTTGAAAAAGGCGATTCAATAGTATTACAAAATGAAATATCAAATGTGCCGTATATAATTGAAAAGGCATACGAAAAAGGTCTTTTTGTTGTGTTCAATCCTTCGCCTATAACTGATGATATTTTATCTTATCCCATTGATAAAGTATCATTGCTTATATTAAATGAGGTAGAGGGCGAAGCACTTACAAATAAAACCGAGCCTTACGAAATAACCGATGCACTTTTAAAAAAATATAAGGGCATAAAAGTGCTGTTGTCTTTAGGTAAAAAAGGCTCTCTTTATGCTGATGAAAATATAAAAATCCGTAAAGGCATTTTTAAGGCAAAAGCAGTTGATACTACTGCCGCAGGTGATACCATGCTTGGCTTTTTTACAGCGCTTTTATTAAATAACGTGCCTATAGAAGAAGCACTTTTAACCGCCACAAAAGCATCAGCCATTGCTGTTTCAAGAAAGGGCGCAGCACCTTCAATACCCACTTTAGAAGAAGTTAAAAATTGCGATTTTGAATATATTGAATGAAACAAAACTCCGGGAAACCGGAGTTTTTTCTCTACTTCTTACCACCCTTTATTTTTCTTAAAGGTGCGGTGATTTTCCATGAGGTGCTGTTTTTCATTTCTGAAATTATCGTATCACGGTTAGCCACATCTTGCTCAAGCGTATCTATGTGATTTTGCTTTTCGCTTATAACTTGTTCCTTTTGTGCAATTATTGCTTCAAGGTTTCTTACGTGGGTTAAAGTGTCGGCAAGATTTTTTTCAAGCATCTGTGCCTTTTCGGGTAAGCCTGAAAAAGAATTTAAAAGCTTTTCGGGATAAGTATGGGGCATTGCCTCTACAATAAAGCTGATTGTTAATTGATGCTTGTTTTTAACATCAATAAATAACTGTGGGTCTGAAGTATAAAAATAAATATCGTTATCCTCAATGCCGTTATGTGTGTAATTGCAAGATTCATCGTCTAAGGAAATTTTAAGATCCTTGATGATTGTAAAAATGCTTTCGGCAGGATCTATGCGTACTGCTTGGCAGTTTTCGGGCAATGAAACGTCAGCCTGCAATAAACCGTACTCATAATAAGGAACTTCATATATATTATCTTGTGAAAAACCTTCACCGCAATCAAAATAGAACGTAAGAGTTTGCTTTGTTTGGTTTTGATGATAATATGTTTTTCTTAAAGCCTCCATAAAGGATGGCTTTTTTTGTTTTTTGGTAACTTCAGCACAAAGGTTATCAAAATGCTTGTTTACTTCACCAATGGCAGGGAGTAATCTTTCAAGCTTAGGCTCTTTTAAAACCTTATCAACCGTATCTTTAAGTGATGAAATATCCTTTATGCAGTATTTTTCACGATCAAGAATCTTAAATGAGTTTCTTACCTTTATTAAATCACCTGCATCAAGGGCGATTGAAGGTGTGCCGTATGAGTTTGCAATAATATTGCCGTGTAAGGAGGTTCCGATAAACACTTGTGCATCACTTAAAAGTGCGCAAGATTCTGTAAGATTTAACTTTTCTTCTATATAAATAAAGCGGTCATCGTCTAAGTCCTTAGTAAGCTCTTTTAAAAATACGTGGTCGTTATGCACTCTGCCGATAGGAAACATAATTATAGGCATATTATAACTTTCCGCAAGCATTTTTAACTGTTCAATAAGTAAAGGCTTATAAGCATCGTTTAAGGGTGGGAATGATTGAAAAACAATATACTTATCCTTTAAAAACTCATAACGAGCTTTAAGAACTTTTGAGGCTTCTTTTACGTCAACCAATTCCGAAATTGATAATACAGAATCAGGAAAAACGTTGATTGCTTTCTTAGTGCCCGTACCTGCTATTATGCTTTTTGATTTGTTATCTCTTACCGAAATATAATCAACCTGCTCAAGATACTCTTTAAGCATTATTTTATCATCGTCTGTAAACTCAAAGGGTACACCGGGGCAATTCCACAAAAGAGGGATATTATATTTGTTGGCAATAAGGAAAGGATAAAAAATCAAATCAAAGGCGGTATTTTCTGATGAATAATTATTGGTGGCAACAATGTTGTTATCAAAACGTATAAGGTCGCCACCACCTAATATGATGGCATCAATACCCTTTGAAAGATGAATTTCCTCCAACTTGTCAATGGAATATACTTCTTTGTTTTCACTATCCAGCGGGCGCGTGCAACCGTTAAGAGAAAAAAGGAATAAATTATTTACATTCATCCTCTTTTTTAACTGTGCTTCAAGCACCGTAGGGAAAAGTAAATCGCCTATATTTTCATAATCAAAAGTTCCTATCTGGGCAATGTTATATTCAGCCATAAAAACTCCTCAATTTTTAGTTTATTGTATTTTACCACACTTATTTTTTTCAGTCAATACCGCAAAATATTACGAAAGAATTACAAAAAACGTCCATCTACCAAAAAAGTGTTAAAAAGTGGTCAAAAAGTTAAAAAAATTCATAAAATTTCAATAAAAAGTGTTGCAAAGTGGGCAGAAAAGTGTTATTATATAAGCGTACTTTATTGTAGGTACGTGAACTTTATTGATGAAAAGGAGGTGTAGATATGGCGATGAAAGGCTTTTTAGGTCAGTTTGATATTAACATTGACGATAAGGGCAGGGTAAGAATCCCCTCAAAGTACAAGGCGCAGCTTGGGGAAGAGTTCGTTATTTCTTGTGGCGGCACAACTTGTTTAAGCGTGTACCCTATGGAAAAGTGGGACAAACTTACTGCTGAGGTTGATGAACTTTCTGAGTTTGATGAAGAAGCCGCAGAATTTAAGCGCAGTATCTACACCAATGCAACCTGGGGCGAGTTTGATACCGCAGGCAGGGTGCTTATTCCTGTAAGATATAGAGAGTATGCTGAGTTCAAAAAAGAACTTGTAGTAGTTGGTGTAGGCGACCACTTTGAAATCTGGGATGCTGAAAATTGGACTAACGGCAGTTACTCATCACTTGAAAAACGCAAAGCACTTCAAAAAGAGATAACCCAGAAGCTTGCAGGAGGCAAAAATGGAATTTAAGCATACGTCGGTATTGCTTAATGAAAGTATTGAACTTTTAAATATCCATGATGGCGGAATATACGTTGACGGCACTTTAGGTGGCGGTGGACATAGTGAAGCTATCTTGAAAAAGGCAAATTGTACTTTAATCGGCATTGATCGTGATGATGACGCATTAAAGGCGGCAGGCGAAAGGCTTAAACCTTATGGTGATAGGGTGAAGCTTGTAAAAAGCAATTTTGCCGATATTGAAAAGGTACTTGATAATTTAGGCATTGATAAAATAGACGGCTGTATCCTTGATTTAGGCGTAAGCTCATATCAGCTTGATACGGCAGAACGTGGTTTTTCATATCAGCACAGCGCACCACTTGATATGAGGATGGACCAGAATCAATACATGAGCGCTTTTAACGTGGTAAATGAATACTCGGTAAAAGAGCTTTCAAGAATCATTCGTGATTACGGTGAAGAACAATGGGCATCAAGAATCGCCCAGTATATAGTTGCAGAAAGGCAAAAAGGTTCTATTAACACAACGGGTGAACTTGTTGAGATAATCAAAAAAGCAATTCCCACCCGCGCAAGAAGAACAGGCCCACACCCTGCAAAAAGAACTTTCCAGGCAATACGCATTGAAGTTAATAATGAGCTTGGAATCCTTGAAAGCACCGTTAAAAGTGTAAGTGAAAGGCTTAACGTAGGCGGAAGGATGTGCGTAATAACCTTCCACAGCCTTGAAGACAGAATAATCAAACACACAATGCAGAATTTGCAGAATCCATGTACCTGCCCGCCAAGAATTCCCGTATGTATATGCGGTAAAGTTCCAACGGTAAAGGTAATAACAAAAGCAATTCTTCCAAGCGATGAAGAATTGGAATATAATCCAAGAAGCAAAAGCGCAAAATTAAGGGCAATGGAACGTATATAAAACATAAAAACGGGGAAAGGTGAATATAATAATGAACAGGCAAAGAACTGACAGAAGAAGATATGATGTGTATTATGGTGTAGAGAATAACGCCGCCCTTCAGCCTCAGTACGTTCCCCAGCCTGAAAGAAAGCCCAAAACCTCCCCTGCGCCCGTAAGTAAAGCACGCGAAGCCAAAGCTTT
>JAZOMK010000301.1:0-2000 GCA_045653985.1 Clostridia bacterium
AATCTATCAATTGTCTTCCTAAGACCGCTTGGCCTCCGACTTTGTTGCAGTGATAACCTTGTCTTCTGAAACGTCAAGAACCATAGTGTTCAACTTGAATTCAATACCAAGTTCTCTTACCTTTTTTTCATATCTCCAGGCATATTCTGGGCCTGTCAGCTCTTCACCGAATTTATGAAGACCGAATCCGTTGTGGATACACTGCTGTAAAATACCGCCAAGGTTACTGTCTCTTTCAAGAATAAGTATATCTTTAATTCCGTTTTCGTATGCTGCAATTGCAGCACTCATACCGGCAGGACCGCCGCCAATAATAACTAAATCTTTCATTGTGACTGTCCTCCTTTTGTAATATCAACGTTAATTAATGATTCTCCGCCGAACTTAGTAACACTTTCGTAAGGAATATCAAGTTCTTTTGAAAGAATCTCTGTTACGTAAGGTCCGCAGAATCCGCCCTGGCAGCGTCCCATCTGAGCACGGGTTCTGCGTTTGATACCGTCAAGATCGTGAGGCTGAGGATTACGACGGATTGCGTCAATAATTTCGCCCTCGGTGATGCCTTCGCATCTGCAGACTATTCTTCCGTAAGCAGGGTTATTTTTAATTATTTCGTTCTTTTCTTCAACTGTAGCCTCATGGAATGCGTAATACGGCTTTCTGATGGGGTTATAATCGGGGTTAAGATTCAGCTCAAGACCATCATCTTTTAACATCTCTTCAATATATTCTGCTATTGCAGGTGAAGAGGTGAGACCGGGGGATTCAATGCCTGCTGCATTGATAAATCCTTTTTTAGGTGAATTGATAATGAAATCACCGGTACTGCCTACTGAACGTAAGCCACAGAAGGAAGTTATGGTTTTGTTAATCGGTACTGACTTGGCTGTTACATTAGCGTTGCTCAGAATCGCATCAAAACCAATTGCAGTGGTGTCTTTGTCTTCTTTATCAGTCATATCGTATGAAGTAGGACCTAAAAGGAGATTGTTGTGAACTGTAGGAGTAATCAATATACCCTTACCCATTTTTGAGGGAGTTCTGAAAATAGTGTGTGTGAAAATCTGCTCGTTTTCTCTGTCAAGAAGAATGTATTCGCCTCTTCTCGGATGAACGTCGAACGAATTATCTCCGATCATTTTTGCAATTTCATCAGAGTAAATGCCTGCGCAGTTAATGATATAGCGTGTGTTTACACAATCGTTTTCAGATGAAACTTTATAACCGTTTTCAATCTCTTCAATTGCACATACCTTGAAATTACACTTTAATTCTGCACCGTTATCCATAGCGTTACCAACTGCTGATATAGTCAGTGTGTAAGGGCATACAATACCTCCGGTAGGTGCGTGTAAAGCGCAGATAACATCATCGGAAAGATTAGGCTCCATCTGGTGAAGTTCATCCTTTTCGATAATGCGTAATCCTTCAACGTTATTGGCTTGTCCTCTTTCAAGCAGTTCGCAAAGAACAGCTTTGTCTTCATCGTTGAAGCCTACAACCAAAGAACCGTTTTTCTTATATTTTACTCCGAGTTCTTTGCAGACGTTTTCCATCAGCTGGTTACCACGAACGTTGAGTTTGGCTTTCAGACTGCCGGCTTTAGCATCAAAGCCTGCATGAACAATTGCTGAGTTTGCTTTCGAAGCACCCATAGCAACGTCGTTTTCACTTACGAGAATACAAATCTTTAACTTGTATTTTGAAAGTGTACGTGCTACAAGACCGCCAACAACACCTGCACCTATAACTGTTACGTCGTACATACATTCATCTCCTGTTTTTTACAGTTAATCGATTAGCATTAATTATATCACTTTTTGTTTTAAATGTAAATCTACATAAGAATATTTATATAAATTTTCAAGAACAATTATTTGAATTTTTCGTTAACTGAAAAGGATTACCGAATATTAACGACAAAGTGCATTTCAAGTTTTGTTTGCAATATTTTTTCTCTGTGATATAATCAGAATCAAGATGGTTATATTAAATGAACT
>JAZOMK010000302.1:0-1914 GCA_045653985.1 Clostridia bacterium
CCTGCTGTTTGCGTATCTTTTGAAAATGTTTTTGATAGCGATAAAATTAAAAATATATTTGCACCTGCTATCGAGGTTGCTGAAAAGTATGATATTTCCATTCTTGTTGAAACTGACGGCGAACTTTCCGATACTCAAAAAGTGCTTGGAATTATAAATATTTTCGGTAATGCTGTTATTGGCGTTTCATGGAATATTCGTGAAACGTATTTTAATGCCAACGAATCTGCTGATACTACCATTCAAACGTTGGGTGCATATATCCAATATGTTCGTATTGGTGATAAAAAAGGCGAAAATAACGTACTTATCGGTGAGGGCGACTTGCCTGTAAGAGATTTTGTTAATGCGTTAAGAAGCCTTAATTATGATGGCTACGTTTGCGCATTATGGAACGATGAAATCCTTGATGCTGATATCGTATTAACTCATTTTGTCAGCTTTATGGAAAACAGCGAAACAAAAAAACAGCAGGAAATTTATTATAACCGTTCAAAAACAGGTACTTTCCCTTGGAAGAGGTATGACGTACTTGATATAACTTTCTCTGAAGTTCTTGATACAATGGTTGATAAGTATCCTGATCAGTATGCATTTAAGTATACTACTCTTGATTATACAAGAACTTATTCCGAATTCCGCGATGATGTTGATAAAGTTGCCGCATCACTTATTTCTTTAGGTGTAAAACCCGGACATCACGTTGCTATCTGGGCAACAAACGTACCGCAATGGTTCTTAACTTTTTGGGCAACAGTTAAAATAGGTGCAGTTCTTGTAACGGTAAATACCGCTTATAAAATTCATGAGGCAGAGTATCTTTTAAGACAATCTGATACGCATACTCTTGTAATGATTGAAGACTGTAAGGATTCAAACTATAAAGAGATTATCGAAGAACTTTGTCCGGAACTTAAAAATACTGAAAAGGGTAAACCACTTTATTCCAAAACATTACCTTTCCTTAGAAACGTTATCTCTATTGGTTTCCAGATGGATGGCTGTCTTGAATGGGATGAGTTTGTTGAAAGAAACACTCTTGTACCCAGAGAAGAAGTGCGCAGACGTGCTTCAATGGTTAAATCTGATGATGTTTGCAATATGCAGTATACTTCAGGTACAACAGGTTTCCCCAAGGGTGTTATGCTTACACATAACAATATAATAAATAACGGTAAAATCATTGGCGACAGAATGGATATTTCAACTGCAGACAGAATGATGATTCAGGTGCCTATGTTCCATTGCTTTGGTATGGTGCTTTCAATGACCAATCTTATGACACATGGCGGAACAATTTGCCCGATGCCTTATTTCTCACCAAAATCATCACTTGCTTGCATAAACAATGAAAAGATTACTTGCTTTAACGGTGTTCCCACAATGTTTATCGCAATGTTTAATCATGAAGATTTTGCAAAAACTGATTTCTCATACATCCGTACAGGTATTATGGCAGGTGCTAACTGTCCGCCTGAACTTATGCGTCGTGCCGCTGATGAAATGAATATGCGCGAGATACTCAGTGTTTACGGTCAGACCGAGGCTTCACCCGGTTGCACAATGGGCGAGGTTAACGAGGACCTGTGGCACCGCACCGAAACTGTCGGTAGCGCGTTCCCCGGTGTTGAATGCAAGATTATCGACCCTGAAACAGGTGAAGATGTGCCCGATGGCGTAAACGGCGAGTTCGTTGCGCGCGGCTTCAATATAATGAAGGGCTATTATAAAATGCCCAAGGCCACCGAGCAGACCATTGATAAGGAAGGCTGGCTTCACTCGGGCGATATAGCCTGCCGAACCGAAGATGGTTATTATAAAATCACGGGTCGCCTTAAGGATATGATTATCCGTGGCGGCGAAAACCTCTATCCGAGGGAAATTGAGGAATTCTATTTAACTAACGAGAAGATT
>JAZOMK010000303.1:0-3364 GCA_045653985.1 Clostridia bacterium
GTAACAGCAGTTAACCCTGCAACACCTACACCCGTTGTAACTGCAACACCCGTTGTAACTGCAACACCCGTTGTAACTGCAACACCCGTTGTAACTGCAACACCCGTTGTAACTGCAACACCTGTTGTAACTGCAACACCAACAGCATCAGCACAAAAGCCACACGAAGGCTTATTGCCTGAAGGAATTTCAGCTTTTGATTTAAACGGTGTAACAACCCATGAGCATATGGGTAACTCTGTTGATGCTAACCGCTTTAACGCACCTACTATTGTTGACGGTGCAATTCGTTTTGCAAAGCTCAATGCAGGCTGGGTAGAAACAGCAGCGGCACCTACATGGATTTTAGCTCCTTATATTAAGGAATATGCTAACGAAAATCCTGCTGACGAATATATTGTAACCGTTTCAATGGACGTTAAGGGTGCAGTTGGCACCACAAGCCTTATTTTCCGTAATTCAAACGTAGGCAACCAATGGGGGCTTAAATATTTTGAATCAAAGGAAATTACCGCTGATAAGTTTACAACTGTTTCAGGCACAGTAACCCTTACAAGTGCACAGATTTCAGAAGCAGCAGAGAAGGGCTATGCACTTTGCCTTGAGAATATTCCTCTTGGTGCAACGGTTTACTTTGATAATATCGTATTAAAGGTTGAAAAGGCTGAAAACGTAGTGCCTACGCCAACGCCAACACCTACTCCTACACCAACAGCGGCACCGTTACCGACAAATGCACCAACTGCAATCGGTTTATTACCTGCTGAAATTTCAATTTTTGACGGAACAGGCGTAACGGAACACCAACATATGGGTAACTCTGTTGATAAAAACCGATTCAATGAACCCAATATTGTTGACGGCGCAATTCATTTTACAAAACTCAATGCGGCGTGGGTAGAAAATGCGGCAGCACCTACGTGGATTTTAGCACCTTACATTAAGGCATATGCTGCAGAAAATCCTGCCGAAAGCTATGTTGTAACAGTTTCAATGGATGTTAAAGGTGATATTGGTACAACAAGCCTTATTTTCCGTAACTCAAACGTTGGTAACCAATGGGGCTTGAAGTATTTTGAATCAAAGAGCTTTAATGCAGATTCATTTACAACAGTAACAGGCACGGTAAATCTTACAAGTGAGCAGATAGCAGAAGCGGCTGACAAAGGCTATGCACTTTGCCTTGAAAATATCCCCCTTGGTGCAGAAGTTTATTTTGACAATATTGCATTAAAGGTTGAACCCAAAATAGTTGAGCCTATCGGCTTATTGCCCAATGAAATTTCAATTTTCAACGGTGGAAATAAAGCACATCCTCACCTTGTATATAAGGAAACCGAAGGTCATATTTATTCAAAGAATGTTCTTGATAGTGAAGAGTTAAGCGTTGCTTATAAAGCACCTGCTGATAAAAACAATTCACCTATGTGGCTTTTAGGCTCATATATTAAGAACTTTGCAACTTTAAACGACGCAAATGCGTACAAGATTGAAGTTGCAATGGATGTTAAAGGCTCAATTACAAGCACTGATATGGTTATCCGCAGATTTGGTAGTGATGACGATAATAAAGTAAAAATCATCAAAGAATCTGTTGGACTTAACGGTGAAACCTATACGACCATTTCAGGTGTGTTCTATTTAAGCAAGGAAGATGCGCTGAAAGCAACTGAAACACAGTACGCCTTAGCAGTTGACAAGATTGCGTTAAAAGATGCAAACAGCGGCTCATGGGGCACACTTAACAGTGTTCAGTTTGATAATATCGTGTTAAAGGTTTATACTGCTGAAAAGGTTATTGAAATTCCTCTTGATGAAAAGAAAGTGTATAACGGTGATGCGGAAGACGGTTTGAAGAATTGGTCAGTATTCTCATCACTTGGCGGTAAGCTTGAACTTTCAACTGATACAAAATCAGGTACGGGTCATTCTGTTAAATATTCAAGTCCCTATAATGCTTACGGTTCAATCGGATTTAATTTAGGTCCTGCAATTATCGAGGATGCACTTATGGGCTATAAGGGCAGAGGTAACGGTACTTACGTACTTTCCTTTGATGCTAAGGCAACAAGCAAAGCAACGGTAACACCTATTCTTAACTCCCAAGCACATTCTGAATCACGATATGCCGCGGCAAACACCAATATTGAACTTACAACAAAATGGAAGTCATATCAGGTTCGTGTTGAAATTACCGATAAGGTGCTTGATGATATTAAGAAGGCATATAAAGAGGGTAAAACCAACGCTTATGAAATTATTTTAAGAATTGATGCCGCAAAGAGCCTTTATAAGGCAAACACCAATGGTGCGTACTGGATTGATAACGTAACAATCAAGTATGTTGAAGGCAGCGGCGCCGCACAAGATAGATATAACTGGCTTATGAGAAATGCTGATGGCGTTAAATTCTCACTTGATAAAGACTTGTGGGATGGCTGGATTGTAACAAGCGCAGGTATGCTTTCAAAAAGCGATGTTAAAGATGGCTACGCTGAAAAGTCAATTACAATCAAAAATACAAGTAATGAAGATATTTTCATAAGAATGTTCCTTCAAACTACCATTAAACTTTCAAACGGCTCAACCACGTGGGCAGGTCCTGAGGGCGCTAATAGCGAACTTATCCAAATTCCTGCAGGCGAAAGTAAAGTGATAAGCGCAAAGGTACCCGTTAAAAACAACAAGGTTGAAGTTGTTTATGATGGTAAAACTTATAAATGTGATCTTTCAACCTTTTTCGTCCGCTTTAACTTTGAAAAAGGCATCTTTAAGGGCAACTCATTTATTATTGAATGTAAGAACGAAGACGTTCCAAGATTCCTCTCATTTATGGCAATAGATAAGAAGAATTGGACGGCAGTTGCATTTGCATCACAATCAAATACAGGCGATGAAGTCCTTTGGATTCCTGCTTGCCTAATTTTAACAATACTCCCCGTAATTACAGTTTTAACTGTCAAAAAGAAAAAAGAGCAATAATTTTTAGGGGGATGTAAATATTACGTCCCCCTCTTTTTTTAAGGAGAAAAAATATGATTTTATTTCCATACCCCCAAAACGTAAAATTTTTTGAAGCATTAAACGAAAACAAAACAGTAACTTACGTTACAGATACAACTCTTAACGAAGAAGAGTATAAAATAAATATTGAAAAAGACAAAATTTCTGTTTTCGCAAAGGGCGCACAGGGTTTCTTCCGTGCCAACACAACCTTAAAGCAGATTTTTGATAATGATATAATTCCTTGTATGGAAATCCACGATTGGCCCACAGTTGAAAACCGTGGTATGATGCTTGATATTTCAAGAAGTAAGATTCCCACCTTGGAAACAATTTTAAAATTAGTTGATATGTTTGCTGA
>JAZOMK010000304.1:0-3503 GCA_045653985.1 Clostridia bacterium
AGAAGAAAAAGCTCAATTAAAACTTGCTGCTGAAGAAGAAGCTGCAAAACTTAAAGCTTATAAAGAAGAAAAGAAAAAGAATAAATAATAATTAAAAACCCCGAAGATTTTTCGGGGTTTTTTCTGAGGAAATTATGCGTGTAGTTATTGGTATGTCAGGCGGTGTCGATTCATCTGTTGCCGCTTATTTATTAAAACAACAAGGCTATGACTGTGTTGGTATTTTTATGAAGAATTGGGAAGAGGACAGCGATCAATGTACCGCTCAGGAAGATTATGATGACGTCCGTGCGGTATGCGATAAAATCGGAATCCCATATTATTCAGTAAATTTTGCAAAAGAATATTGGGACAAAGTTTTTGCTATATTTTTGGATGAATATTCAAAAGGCAGAACGCCCAATCCTGATGTTTTGTGTAATAAAGAAATTAAATTTGATGCTTTCTTAAATTTTGCTTTATCAATAAACGCACAAAGCGTCGCAACGGGCCATTATGCCCGCCTTGAAAAAAGAGACGGTCTTATGACACTTTTAAGGGCAAAAGATATGAATAAGGATCAGACATATTTCCTTTATGCCTTAAATCAAAAACAGCTTTCGCCTGTAATGTTTCCTATTGGTCATCTTGAAAAGCCTGAACTCAGGGATATTGCACAAAAAGCAGGCCTCATAAATTGGAAGAAGAAAGATTCAACCGGCATTTGCTTTATTGGCGAAAGAAGATTCCGTGAGTTTTTAAGTACGTTTTTGCCTGCAGGTAAAGGCGATATTTTATCTCTTGACGGCAAAAAAATCGGTGTTCACGATGGCGCAATGTATTATACGTTAGGTCAGCGCCACGGTCTTGGCATCGGTGGCAGTAATTCAGGTAGTGGTGAACCTTGGTTTGTTGTTGATAAGGATGTTAAAAACAATATAGTTTATGCCGCACAAGGCGAACACCCTTTGTTATATTCAAGCTCGTCAGAAGCAAGTCAGCTTACGTTTATTCATGGCGAAGCACCTAAAAAGAGCTTTGATTGTACTGCTAAATTCAGATATCGTCAGCCTGACCAGCAGGTTCATGTTGAAATTGATGGCGATAAAATGCTTATTACGCACAAAGAATCCCAGCGTGCAGTAACGCCGGGACAATCAGTTGTTCTTTATGATAATGAAGTTTGCTTGGGTGGTGGAATTATAGATTCGGTAAATCGCAATAATCTTTAATTTCTTTGATGTTCCAATGTTCAGGCAAAAGATATTTATAATTCCTGAAACGGCTATCCATTAAAATAATAAAACCTTTATCGGTTTCTTTACGTATAAGTCTGCCTGATGCCTGGCAGACTTTATTTATTCCGGGATAAACGTAAGCATACTCAAAACCTTTTTGATACTTTTTTTCAAAATATTCCTGAATATTTACGCGCATATCATTAAATTGCGGCAACGCAACGCCAACAATAATTATGCCGTTAAGATTTTGTATATCAATGCCCTCGCCAAAATGACTGCCCATAACGGCAAAGGCAAGGGTGGTGCTGTCTGCTTTAAAATTTTCAAGGAAATTCTGTCTTAATTCAATATCGGCATCGCTTGGCTGTATCAAAACCTCTGAATCCATAAATGATGCAACGTCATTCATAAATTTATAGGAGGGAAAATATACTATAATGTTGCCGTTATATTTGCTTCTACATTTTTTGATGTTTTGGGCAATTTTCTCAAAATATTTTTCACGTACAGTAAAACGTGTGTCTATTGAATAATCAGCAAGCACCGTTAGATTTTCCTTTTTAAAAGGGTAGGGGGAGGAAAATCCAAAAACTTCGCTTTCAGGCAAAAGACTATTTTTATAAAACTCAAAAGGTGAGAAGGTTGCTGAATAAAATATTGCAGAAAATCCTTTTTTTACGCTGTCTTCAAGCATTTTTGAAGGATCAATACATTGCAGATATAGTGCCGAATCGGTAAAATACAACCTGAAAGTTTCTTCCTTATAAAACTCATAAAGTGTTACAAAACGTATAAGTTCTTTTTGTAGAAAAATTGCCTCACTGGGGACCTTTGATTTTTGTAAAACCTCATTTAATGCATCGTTATTATTAAGTATTGCATAGGTAAGATTTTTTATATCACCAATTACTTTTGTTTCCTTAAATTCCTTTATAAGCTTGTTAAGTTGCGTCAGAATTTTGCCAAAGGACTTATATAGTTTATGCTCCTTTGGAAAAAGTTTTTTTGCTTCTCTTAAATCATTTTGATGCAAAGTAAAACTATACATATCTCTGCCACGGTCAATTAAATTGTGAGCTTCGTCAATAAGGAAAATATATTTTCCTTCAATATCAAAGAATCTTTTTAAATAAACAACAGGATCAAACAAATAATTATAATCACAGATAATTACGTGTGATTCTAATGCTAAATCCAACGATAATTCATAGGGGCAAACCTGATATTTTTCTGAAAAATCCTTGATGTTTTTTGCTGAATAATCGTCAATTTCAAGCATTTCAGGTAACGCATTATGTATTTTTTCATAATAGTTAAGCGAGTAAGGACAGTTCTCAGGCGAACAATCCTGAGTTTCCATAGGGCAACATTTGCTCTTTGCGCTTATTGTACAACTTTTGATTTTTAATCCTTTTTGGCGCATTAAGCCCAATGCTTGCTCAGTTACAGCCATTGTCTGATTTTTTGCACTTAAACAAAAAATTGTTGCGGAATCGTCTTTTAAATATTTTACGGCAGGGAATAGCGCCATAGCGGTTTTGCCGGTACCTGTTGGCGCTTGCAAAAATAGATTTTTGTTTTTTAATATTGCAGAATAAATCTGTGCCGCGCCTTCACGTTGACCGATTCTGAAACTGTTAAATGGAAAAGTAAGAGTTTTGGCGGTTTCACTTAAATCTTTTTGTGCTTTTAACCTTTTTGAAACAAGGGATGCGTACTCGTTTAGCATTTTATAAAAGAAGGCTTTTAAGGCATCAAATTCAAAGGTATATTCAAAATCAACTATTTGTTCGCCTATCAAACAAAAGTAGCTTAAACGGCACTTTATTTCTTTTAATGCCTGCTCTTTTGCGAAAATGTAGGCATAAATCATCATTTGCGCTTTGTGTGCAAGCTTTAAAGGCTTTTCGATAGTGTCAAAAGAATTATAGGTTGATTTTATTTCGTGTATAAACCAATCCTTTTTATCAAAGAAAACGCCGTCAGCTCGGCCTTGAATTTTAATTTTAAAATCGTCAAAATCTTCTGTGATTTCTAAAGGAACTTCACGTTCGTACTTAATTTTTTCATTTTCTTTATAAAGATTCTGCAGTTTTTTGTGGGCACGTGTGCCTTCAAACATTCTGTCAACTGAGGGCATTACACCTAATGAGCCTTGCGGAAAACAAAATTCACTTAATTCACCTGCTGAAATTTGAATAATCATGGTGCATCCCTCCTTTTTAATTATTATATCATTTTTGGATTTTTGTGTAAACAGTAATTGACTTTATATATCCAAAA
>JAZOMK010000305.1:0-7537 GCA_045653985.1 Clostridia bacterium
GGATTGCTGACAGTACATATGAAGTTCTTATCGTAATTGAACTTGAAAGATTGAACAGATTGTATGATAAGTATGAGGACTATACTGATCAGATGTTTGTTGATGAAATGGTAGATTCCTTTTTGAAGATTATTGAAAGACAGCAGGAGAAAATAAGTGATCTGAAGGGTGAAATTGAGCAACCGTTATCAAAGAACCCTGAGCCTGTGTGCTATGAGACTTTTGAAACCGACAAACAGATTCAGGAGGTTTTTAACGCATATTTTTTAAATAAAGGCAAGTCATCATATACGGTAAACGACTATTGCTCGCGTATTAAAAATTTGTGGAGAATGTTTTATGAGGACTTTAAAAACGGTAATTTGCCCGTTGAGTTGGAAATTTCAGAGGAAATAATCAAAAAAGATAGCCCGCTTATAAACGTTTACAATCACAGCGACGCGCTTAATTGTTATATCGGCATGAAAATGGCAGAGAATAAGGAAAATCGTAATTGGGCGAACACACGTGCGGCATTTAATAACTTTGGTGATGCTCTGTGCGGTGAAAATTTTAAGTATAAAAATTCAAATTATATGCCCATGGCGCAAAAAGATTTCTCGAAATACAACTTTAACGGAGAAATTTATGGCAAAAGCAGACTTGTGCTTGCCGTAGTAAAACAGTTTGCAAAGGAAAATGATCCTGATTTTACAGACCTGAGAAATGCTTTTCCTGATTATTTGCAAGGTAGTAAGGGTGTTGTGAGGTGCGCTGAACATATCTCGGACAAAGATAAAGGTATGGGCGGTGTAAAAAGATATTTCCTTAACGAAAACGAACTTATCTTTTTACGTAGTGGCGATGTTGTTGCAGTATGCACCCAATGGAGCAGCAGAAATCTTGAGGATTTTGTAGATCACGTTGTAAATAAACTTGGTTATAATATTGAAAAAGTATAAAAGAAGTGCCGAAGAATAAGTCTTCGGCATTATTTTTATGGTAAAACCTAAGTGAAAGTAAAAATATTTGCAAAAAACACTTTACAATTACAAGTGATTGTGATACAATAGGATGCGTTAGTCAGAAATAGTTTGCACCTTGACAATTTAATAAGTAACAACGTTTCCAAAAAACAAGTAATAATTAAATTTTTTAGGGGGAATGTGTGATGGAAAAAAATCTTGATAAAATTAGAGAAGCTGCAATTAAGGGGAATGCTGAAGCACAGTATCAGTTTGCTGTTGAAACGTGGCGGTATGACGAGCAATACGCTCTAAAGTATTTTTTGCATGCGGCTGAAAATGGTAATGCTGATGCAATAAATTCACTTAAAAAAGGTGGCGTTTTTATTTACTTCGTGAGAAACCATGTGGAAGATGCCATAGTATTCTTTGAAGAACTTGCTAATAAAGGTGATGCTGAGGCGATGAAATGTGTTGGCGATTGCTATAGCCGAAGGGAGCCGAACTTACAATGGTTTAAAATGCCATTTTTGCCCATCTCTTCGTTACTTACACAGGGAAATACGTCCTGTATGTCCCTGCATAAGTGCCTTGATATGAACAAAAATTGCTATTTTAAACTTCTACGAACCCACAGAAACTGATTTTGTGATAGAAAACGGCTCGCGAAGCGAAGGAATACCGGGCGTATTTCGAGCGACAAGAGCCGTTTTATGCACAAAAGCAGTTCTGCTGGGCGTTATAAGTTCGGCTCCCTTCGGCTATACCCATGCAAAAATTTATAATAAAGCTGCTGAGGCATATAAAAAAGCAGTGGAAATGGGACGCTATCAGGCACTTATGGATTTAAATAGGACTTATAGATATTTAGAAATTACAGAAGAAGATAAGAAAGTTTTTGAGGCGCTTTGCAACAAAGTAGGTAGTAGTAATGACGCCAGGGGTGTCTTTTATGCGGCAGGAATGTTTATGAGGGCGCGTATCGTTAATAAAAATATTGATAAGGCAGTAAAACTTTTTAAAAGATCTGCCGATATGGGTGATTCTTGGGCGAAAAATCAAATGGGACGGCTATATTTTGATGGTGAATTTGTAGAACCCAATTATGAAGAAGCGGTAAGGTTATTTAAGGAAACAAATAACCAAATGATGCTTGCGGAGTGTTATCTTATGGGGCGCGGCATTGAGCAGGATGTTGATAAAGCCATTAAAATATTAGAAGGATTCGCCAATGAATACCCCCCTTGCCATAGTGCCTGCGAAAGATTGGCGCAAATATACGACGATGGCGTTTATATAACACCTGATTATCATAAAGCGTTGTATTATTTAAAGGATGTTGCTTTTACTGAGGAAGAGGGGGAACCGGTAAATCCCGACGCGTTATATAAGATTGGTTGCTATTATTTTGATGGTAAACTGGGCAGAAAAAATAAAACGCAAGCATTAAAATACTTTGCGTGGGCATATGCTGCCTATGATGATATGTTTTATAAAGAAACGCCTGACTTCTTTTACGATCTGTGCAAAATTCTTATAGAAAATAATAAGAAAAAGCCAATAGAAACTCTTGAAAAATTAGTTGGTCAGGGCGATGAAAAAGCGGCAGAAGTTTTAAGTAAAATAGATTTTAGTCTTATAAATAAATCTAAAAAAGTGCTTATTGATGAAGAAAAACTAAACAGAAGAAAAAATAACAGAGTGAGGTAATGCTATGGAATTGAATTTTGATAAAAGAATTACCGCCAACGTTTATGGAAAAAAAGTTCGTTACGGCATTATTGAGGGTAATGAAAAAATACTTTTTATTAAAACCGGTGCAGGCGGTAAAATAGAAGGGTTTAATAAAAAGTATCTTAAAATGGCAAGGAAAATCAATAAAAAATTGGGGGCAACTGTTATATGCGCACCTAACCCTGATGACGTTGAAATTATGAGAGCAGATGAAGCACTAATCAAAAAAATGGCAGAAAAACACGAAAATTGCCAAATATACTTTTTAGGTTCATCTGATGGCGGTGATAGGATTTTGACTCTTGCCAAAAAATTTCCGCAAACGGTTAAGGCTTTAGGCATCAACCCATCAATTAAAACCATTGAAGATTTTTTAAATAAGCTAAAGCAAATACCGCAGGTAGAAAAAACTATTGTGTACGGCAGTAATGATGAACTGTTTTATGTGGCATCGGAACTTGAAAAAGCGGAAATTGAAAATCTTACAATTAAAATTATTGATGGGGCAGACCATGAGTTTACAGATATGATAGATGAATTTATTTCTTTAATCGAACTCTTTTGATTTTTGCATCGCAGTTTTTTTGCTGCGGTGCTTTTTAATTCTTAACAAAAATGTATCACTTGGAAAAAATTTTAAAAAACTTTAAAAAACACTTGACAATGCTTAGTGAATACAATATAATATAGATAATCACTAAGGGAAAGTAAAAAAGAGGGAACACAAAATGGTTGAAAGCAAGTATAAAAATCTTAGCCCGCAAGAGTTCATAAAAAGGTTGTTTGATGATACTAAGGATGGGTGTATGCAAATTACCTATTACGGCACGCTTGATTATTGGGATGTGCACTTTAACGTGGCGTGGGGCGAAAAGGAGTATCAAGAGATACTTGAAAAATACAATAAGTTATCTGAAAAGCTTTATTACTTTGGCAAAATGCACGACCGGCTTATTGATGAAAATGAAAGAAAAAGCTTATTAAGTAAAGATGATTTTAAGCTGTGGGAGACTTACGTAAAGCCGTTTAAGTCATTTGAGGTTGAGGAGGACGTTATCGAGGAGCTTTACTTCAGGGGCGAGTTTGACCAGCTTAGCGATGAAGAAAACGAGCTTTTAGATAAGCACTTTAACCTGCGCAATGAAGAAGGCTTATCACGCTTACCAATGGGCGGTGAGCTTCCGTATCACTTAATTTACGCGGCACAGCGGTATGAAAATTTTGCGCGTTATAACGGAAATAACGATGCAATGAACTATGCAGGGCGAGACCTTGCCGAAAAAATGATACTTTATTATTATTCTGAAGGATATGGTGAAGAAAAATGCAATTAAAAGATTTTTTAAACAAGGTAGTAATTTCAACAAAAACAAAAAAGAGAATGTATTTAGTGGAAATCACGGCGCCGTACTTTAAAACGGTTACGGCTGAAGAAGAAAACGGTCATTACACATATTATTCGTGGCCTACTATAAACGGCAACGCTTTTGAAGAAGGGTATCTTGAATTTGAGGATAAAAAATTGCAAAAACCCTTTTTAGAAGTTTATAAAGCATATACTCGCACCAAAGAAGCATATTGGGAAGAATATGGTTACTGGATGCGTAGAGATTAAATAGAAGGAGGAAAAAATTACTATGGCAAATGGATACGTAACATGGAAGGTGGTTTACTTTCCAAAGGTGTTAAACGCAGGTATGATGGGTGTTGCATTTGTTGAAGCACCTACAAGGGCTGAGGCATCGTACTTTTTTAAATTGCAATATGCCGGTCAGTTCAGCACAATTTCAAGCATTGAAAAGCTTTAATAAAGGAGAAATTATATGGCTAATTATGGAAAAACGGAAACATGGAAAATTGTTTTCTATCCCAAAGTATTAAATGCAGGCAGAATGGGTGTTGCATTTATTGAGGCACAGACAAGAAGTGAGGCGTCATATTTTTTTAAACTTCAGTATGAGGGAGAATTCAGCACAATAGCAAGTATTGAACAAATAACCTGATTTTTTTGTGATTTTGTTGAAAAATGACTTGTAAATTTCCTTTTTGCATCTTGACAAATATGAATAAATAATGTACAATTAAATGAATAAATATAATAAAGGTGTTTTTATGGAGAAATTCGGTAAAAATCTTTCAAAAGTATTTTTTGTTTTAATTGATATTATTGCCGTTACGGCAGCATCCTTTGTGGGAATTGCTGCTGAGATGGGACTTAAAACCTTTGGTG
Source organism: Clostridia bacterium (assembly GCA_045653985.1). Classification (GTDB taxonomy): domain Bacteria; phylum Bacillota; class Clostridia; order Christensenellales; family QALW01; genus UMGS1322. The sequence goes on from JAZOMK010000305.1 coordinate 4,909, forward strand.
CTGAAGGATTTTTTGAGCCCTATGCCATTACCATTGGCATTAGCGCATTGGTGGCATTGGCAGCATTGACGGTTTTAAAAATGTACAACAATCTTTCGGATTACATTGGCTCAATGGAAGGTTTGAAGCTTATTGTTGGCTCGATTATTGTTTCGCTTGTACATTTTGCCCTTTGTTTTGTGCTTTCGGTAAATATACTCAGTATGGGTTACTGCATTATATTCTTCTTCTGTTTTGCGGCGGTTGCTTTTGTGCCGCGATACACTTCAAGGGCATATAAAGCGATAAGAGCATATGCTGTTAATTCAAGAAACGGTGAGCGCAACCCCGTAATAATCGTTGGCGCAGGTGATGCAGGTGTTTCACTTTTTAGGGAGATTGAACGTTCCGAAAAACTTAATTATTCCGTAAAAGCCTTTATTGATGATGATCCTTTAAAACGCGGCACGTATATTTCCGGTATAAAGGTTGTAGGCGGCAGGGAAAAGTTGCCTGAGGTTATTAAAAAATATTCAGTTAAAGAAGTTTACATTGCAATACCCTCAGCAGGCGGTGATGTTATTGCTGAGTTCAGCGATATCTGCAAAGAAGCAGGCTGTACAGTTAAAACTTTGCCGGGCATTTATCAGTTTATAAACGGTGAAGTTTCGCTTCATCATTTAAGAGAAGTAAGTATTGAAGACCTTTTGGCAAGAAAGACCGTTAGTGTAAACCTTGACAAGGCAATGGATTACGTAAACGATAAAGTTGTTATGGTAACGGGTGGTGGCGGTTCTATCGGCAGCGAGCTTTGCAGGCAGATTGCAAACCACAACCCACACCAGCTTATTATCGTTGATATTTATGAAAATAACGCTTATGATATCCAGCAAGAACTTATCAAAAAGTATCCTCAGTTAAACCTGGTTACGTTGATTGCATCTGTCCGCGATGAAAGAAGAATGGAAAGAATCTTTGCAACATATAAGCCACAGATTGTTTACCATGCGGCGGCACACAAACACGTGCCTTTGATGGAGGAATCACCTAACGAAGCCATTAAAAACAATGTTTTTGGTACCTTTAAGACGGCTAAACTTGCTGATAAGTATGGTGTTAAGCGCTTTGTGCTTATTTCAACTGATAAGGCTGTAAACCCCACAAACGTTATGGGCGCAACAAAACGTATTTGCGAAATGATTGTACAGAGCTTTGCAAAAACCTCAAAAACTGAGTTCGTTGCAGTACGTTTCGGCAACGTTTTGGGCTCAAACGGTAGTGTTGTTCCTTTATTTAAAAAGCAGATTGCCGAGGGTGGCCCCGTACTTGTTACACATCCCGATATTATCAGATATTTTATGACTATTTCGGAAGCCGTTGCACTTGTTATTCAGGCAGGTGCATATGCAAAGGGTGGCGAAATTTTCGTGCTTGATATGGGTAGGCCCGTAAAAATTCTTGAGTTGGCTGAAAATCTTATCCGTCTTTCAGGCTTTGAACCTTATAAGGATATTGACATCAGGTTTACCGGTTTAAGGCCAGGCGAAAAGCTTTATGAAGAAATGCTTATGAGCGAAGAAGGTCTTAATGAGACGGAAAATAAGCTTATACATATCGGCAAACCCATTGAAATGGACTATGACCTTTTCTATAAACAGCTTGAAAATCTTAAAAAAGCCCTTGAAAAAGAGCCTACCGATGCACGCAGGCTTATCAGTGAAATGGTGCCTACATACATCGGCAATGCTGAGCTTACCAATATATGATAAAGTTTTTTAGATATTTCTTCTGGATAGCTACCATCGCCATTATGGTTACTGTTTTTTCATTTTCTTCTCAAGTGGCGGAAGAATCTCAGGAAACAAGCGAGGGTTTTACGGTAAGCGTACTTAAATGCTTTGATTGGTTTAACGAATTGACCGAAGAAAAGCAAACGGAATTTGTTGTGGGTGTGCAGTTTGTGGTACGAAAAGGCGCGCACTTTTCGGCCTATGCCGCTTTGGGTTTGTGTTTGTTTTCAGCAATGAATTTGACTTTTAAGTTTAAAAAGTTGTGGCTGTGGTCGTTTTTAGTCTGCGCCATTTATGCAATAAGCGACGAATTTCACCAATACTTTGTGCCGGGCAGGTCAATGGAATTAAGGGACGTTTTAATTGATTCTTCAGGCGCAATGCTTGGTATATTGATAGTGTTGTTTGTTGTAAAGATTTATAAGAATAAAAAAGTGTGCTCATAAAGGGCACACTTTTTTGTTATATTCTTGCATTTCATTTTGGGTTGGTTCAGGGATATCCTTAAAGGGGAAAGTCATTTTAAGGTTATCATATTTTACCTGGCAGATTTTTTTAAAGGGCAAAAGCTCAATTTTATCAACACACGGATGATTATCTTTTATTGATTTTAACTTTAAAAAGTTATCTTCAAAAGTGTTTTTTGTGGGGATAACTACCTGACGAAGAATTGTTTTAACGTTGTTTTCGTTAAGATATTTTAAAAACTCAAGGACGCTATCTAACGTACAACCTGCGTATTTTAAGTAATCATCATTATTGGTGTACTTGATATCAAGCATAACAATGTCAGTAACCTTTAAAAGGCTTTTAACGCTATCATTTAAGATACTGCCTGAAGTATCAAGGCAAGTATTGAT
>JAZOMK010000306.1:0-5157 GCA_045653985.1 Clostridia bacterium
CCCTTTGAGGATGTTGACGTTGACGTTGTTTTTACTTTAGGTAAAGAAAAAATGATTGTTCCTTGCTTCTGGGATGGCGGAAAAACTTGGAAAGCACGTTTTGCACTTAATAAAGCGGGTTTGTGGAAATATACCGTAAAATCAACGGATAAAGAAAATTCAGGATTTGCTGGCACGGGCGAAATTCAATGTGTAAAATATTCAGGCGACCTTGAAATCTATAAGCGCGGTTTTATTAAAACAACGCCCAACGTGCGCTATTTTACCTATGCTGACGGCACGCCATTCTTCTATTTAGGCGATACCCATTGGAGCATGGTAAAAGAAGAATTTGATGAAGCGGGCGACCACGCAGGGGATATAAAATGCGATTCCCACTTTAAATATATTGTTGATTTGCGCGTTCAGCAAGGCTTTACGGTTTACCAAAGTGAGCCTAACGGTGTAAAATATACGCTTATTGAAACTCTTAGCGAAAATGATGTTGAAGGGTTTAAAGAGCTTGATAAATATTTTAAGTATATTGCTGATAAAGGCTTGGTACATGCCAACGCACAGCTGTTATTCCCCTGGGACTTTTTCCATATGAAACGGTGGAATAATGAAGAATATTTAATGCGCCTTGCACGCTATTGGGTGGCAAGATACTCTTGTTATCCTTGCCTTTGGACGCTTGCGCAGGAAGTGGATAATGATTTTTACTTCTCCCGCGGGGATCATAAAAGATTTACTAAGGAAGATAACCCCTTTAAAATTCTTGCTAAGGGAATGTATAAGTATGACCCCCATAAGCATCCTTTAACGGCACATATGGAATCTTACGCAACTTCTCCTGAAATGACAGGGGATAGGGAAGGCACTTGCCCATCAACATCATCATTCCGTGAGGTTGAAGGGCACACATGGTGGGCTTATCAATGGTCAAGAAACTTGAATTCGCCTATCAACTATGCCTTCGGCGAAGACGGTTGGCTTAACGGGCAAGGCAAGGTATCAATTCTTTACGAATCACGCTACGAATATCTGTACGTTAAAAATTACGGTGCAAGAAGCCAAGGCTGGCTTGCGTTTTTGAACGGACTTTACGGCTATGGCTACGGTGCCCAGGATATTTGGCTTTATAAATGCAATTTTGCAATGAAAAACGATACGGCTGACGGTATTGACGTTGTTACCGTTGAAGATAAAAAAATTCATTGGTCTGATGCCGTTAAGTTTAAAACGCCCGACCAACTTAACTATATGCGGCAGTTTTTTGAAAAATTAGAGTGGTGGAAGCTTGTTCCGCGCTTTAATTCGCCTGCATATTTTGTAAGCGATGGTGAAAATTATCATGCCTTTGCATCTGATGAAAGAAAAACCATTGTAATTTATTTCTGCAACATAGGCTATGAAACGGGCAGAATTATGAACCTTACAAAGGGCGCGTACACATATCAATGGTTTAATCCGCGCACAAATGAATATTCAGATAAAAAAGTTTTTTATCCTGATGCGCACAGAATCTATCATGTTGAGCAAAAACCGGAAAAGGAAGACATGGTTTTGCTTGTTGAGAAAGTTTGAGGTAATTTATGACAGTTAAAACTTGGGTTGCTGATGAAATTTCTTTCAAAAGCACAAAAACCTATGAAAATCCCTTTGAAGATGTTGATATTTCAGCCGTTTTCACATTGGGTACTAAAAAAATGGTTGTTCCCGGCTTCTGGGATGGCAACAATACATGGAAAATCCGTTTTTCATTGCCTAAAGTTGGCGTATGGAAATACGAGGTTATCTGCACCGATAATGAAAATAAAGGTCTTTCAGGCTCAGGTGAGGTTGAATGTATAAAGTATGATGGCGACCTTGAAATTTATAAGCGCGGTTTCTTGAAAACAAAACCAAACGTACATTATTTTATGTATAATGACGGCACGCCCTTCTTCTATTTAGGCGACACCCATTGGACTTATCTTACTGAGGAATTTGATTCACCCGGTGAGCGCGCAGGCGACCTTAAATGTGAATCACACTTTAAATATATCGTTGATGCCCGCGCTGAGCAAGGCTTTACCGTTTATCAAAGTGAACCTATCAACGCAAAATATAATTTAAGCGAAGGCTTCTTTGAAGAAGACCTTGAAGGCTTTTATGATATGGATAGGCGCTTTAAGTATATTGCCGATAAAGGCTTGGTACACGCCAACGCACAGCTTTTCTTCCCCAAAGAGTTTTTAAAGAAAAAACGCTGGAAGGATATTGACTATATCAAACGTTTAATTAAATATTGGGTGGCAAGATACTCAGCATATCCCTGCCTTTGGACTATGGCGCAGGAAGTTGATAACGATTTTTATTATCTTTTAAAGCACCAAACGGAATATACTGCAGAAACTAACCCCTACAAATATCAGGCTGAATATCTTTATGAAAACGATCCTCATAAACAGCCTTTAAGCGCACATATGGAGTTCTTCTCAATCAATCCCCCTCCGGGAATGGAATGTACCTCGATTTCATCTTCTGCTTTTAGAAAAGTTAAAGGACATTCTTGGTGGGCAATACAATGGGCACAAAAGAGAAGTGAACCTATTGATTATATTCAGGGGCAGGATTTATGGCTTAACGGTCAGGGTAAGGTTGGCATTTTATATGAGCCAAGTTATGAATATCTTGCAACAAAATCCTTTGGCTCAAGAACATTGGCATGGATTGCTTTCCTGAACGGTATGTATGGCTATGGCTATGGCGCCCAGGATATGTGGTTCTACCGTTGCCGTTTCAGAATGGATGATGACCGCTTTGATGGTGTTGATACGGTTACTGTTGAAGATAAGAAAATTGAATGGTCAAAACTTATCCATAATGATACGTCAACTCAGCTTGCAAAGCATATGCGCAAATTCTTAACTGATGTTAAGTGGTGGACGCTTATTCCGCGTTTTGATAACCCCTCCTACTTCTTGCCTGAAAAAGAGGGTTACTATTCAATCGCAACTGATGAAAGAGATACTATAGTAGTTCAGTTCTTTAATGTTGGCTATGAAACGGGTAAACTTAATTGGCTTGAACATTGCGAATATACGTATCAGTGGTTTAACCCCAGAACGGGCGAATATCTGGAGAAACGTTCCTTCTGGCCTGACGCTTACAGAATGTATCAGGTTGAACAGAAACCTGACCAGTGGGACTGGATTTTATTAGTAAAAAAGAAAGAGGTATAAAAAATGAAAGTACAGACTTGGATTGCTGACGAACTTCAGTTCAAAAGCACAAAAACTTATGAAAATCCCTTTGAGGACGTTGATATTTCAGCCGTTTTCACATTGGGTACTAAAAAAATGGTTGTTCCCGGCTTCTGGGATGGTGGGGACACTTGGCGCGTGCGCTTTTCTTTACCTAAAGTAGGCGTATGGAAATATGAAGTTACCTGCACCGATAAAGATAATAAAGGTCTTTGTGGTTCTGGCGAAGTTGAATGTGTTAAGTATGATGGCGACCTTGAAATCTATAAACGCGGTTTCTTAAAAACAGTTACCAACGTACACTATTTTATGTATAATGACGGCACACCCTTCTTCTATTTAGGTGATACCCATTGGACAATGCCTAAAGAAGAGTTTGATGAGCCCGGCGACCACGCTGGCGAGCTTGACTGTAAATCCCACTTCAAATATATTGTTGATGCAAGAAAAGAACAAGGCTTTACAGTATATCAAAGCGAACCCATTGATGCAAAATACAGTTTAAGCAAAGGTCTTTTTGAAAAGGACATCGAAGGCTTTAAGGATCTCGACAGACGCTTTAAATATATTGCAGATGCAGGTTTTGTACATGCTAACGCACAGCTTTTATTCCCCAAAGAATTATTAAAGAGAGAGCGCTGGAGAGATACTGACTACGTTAAGCGCTTAATCAGATATTGGGCGGCACGTTATTCAGCATATCCCTGCCTTTGGACAATGGCACAGGAGGTTGATAACGACTTCTACTATATCCGCGGCGACCAAAAAGAATTTACAATGGAAACCAACCCCTATAAATATATGGCTGAGGCACTTTATGAAAATGATCCTCATAAACAGCCTTTAACTGCACATATGGAATACTTCTCCATCAATCCCCCTCCGGGAATGGAATGTACCTCAATTTCTTCCTCTGCTTTTAGAAAAGTTAAGGGACACACTTGGTACGGTGTACAATGGTCCCATAGCCTGACAAAGCCTCTTGACTTTGTTTTAGGTAAGGATTTATGGCTTAACGGTCAGGGCAAGGTCGGTATTTTGTATGAATCAAGCTATGAATATCTTGCAGTTAAGAACTTTGGCGCTCGTTTAAGAGGTTGGGTTGCATACCTTAATGGTCTTTACGGCTACGGCTACGGCTGCCAGGATATGTGGTATTATAAGTCCACCTATCAAAGCAAGGAAGATACTAACAACGGCAGAGAAATCGTTACCGTTGAAGATAAAAAGATTCATTGGTGCGACCTTATCCATAACGATACCTCAAAACAGTTAGGTACTTACCTTAAAAAGTTTATGGAGGATATCAAGTGGTGGAAGCTTATTCCTCGCTTTGATAACCCCTCATATTTCCTTCCTGAAGAAAACTGTTGCTATTCAATCGCAACTGATGAGCGCGATACAATCGTTGTTCACTTCTATAATGAAGGCTATGAAACCGGTAAACTCAACTGGCTTGAGCATACCGAGTATACCTATCAATGGTATAACCCCCGCACCGGTGAATATACCGAAAAACATTCCTTCTGGCCCGATACTTTCCGTATGTATCAGATTGAACATAAGCCTGATAAGCTTGACTGGGTTTTTGTTGCACGTAAGAAATAATGCGGGCACAAAAAATTCTTGAAACTGCGGTTCATAAGCGATATAAAACCTCGGTCATTTACCGTTATGTAAACTCCCTCGGTTTTAATCACTTCTTCACCTGATTTTCAAGTTTTTTTGCACCCTTAGTTTGTGGGGAAGAAACGCCTTGTACTGTGAATTTTCTCGCACTTTTAGGTTAGTGATTCACCTGATTTTCAAGTTTTTTTGCACCCTTGGTTTGCGGTATAAATAATTGCGAAGCAATACCTTATAAGCCTTCCCCAGCGGGGGAAGGGGGACCACCGAAGGTGGTGGATGAGGTGTTTTCTCGCACTCTGGA
>JAZOMK010000307.1:0-1928 GCA_045653985.1 Clostridia bacterium
TCGTTATCTTCGGTGGCGGTGTTCCTTTATATAATAAGGAAGGCAAAATTATCGGTGGGCTTGGCGTTTCAGGCGGCAGTGAAGAACAAGATACTCTTTTAGCTGATTTAGGCGGAGAGATTTTTACTGCTTTAATTAAAAACTTATGAAAGGATTAACTACAATGGATATAAATTCAGTAAACGTAGAGGAAATAGTTAAACAAGTGCTTTCTTCCATGCAGGGTGGCCAGGCTGCACCTACAAAGAAGGCAACAGGCGCTATTCCCAAAACTGCAAAAGTTGCTATGCTTACTTCATTGGAGCATTTTGACATTAAAGAATATCCCATCCCCGAACTTGGTGATGATGATATCTTAGTTAAGGTTGAAGGTTGCGGCGTTTGCGGTACAGATGCACACGAATTTAAGCGCGATCCTTTCGGTCTTATCCCCGTAGCACTTGGCCACGAAGGTACAGGTGAAGTTGTTGCAATGGGTAAGAACGTTAAAAAGGATAGTGCAGGTAAAGCATTAAACATCGGTGATAAGGTTGTTACTTGTATGATTTTCAAGGATAACCCCGATATTACAATGTTCGATCTTAACAAGCAGAACGTTGGTGGTGCAGACGTTTTCGGTCTTCTTCCCGATGATGACGTTCACCTTAACGGCTGGTTTGCAGATTATCTTTTTGTTCGCGGTGGTTCAACAATTTTCAACGTAAGCGATCTTGACCTTGATTCAAGAATCCTTATCGAGCCCTGCGCAGTATTGATTCACGCTGTTGAGCGTGCAAAAACAACAGGTATTCTTCGTTTCAACTCACGTGTTGTTGTTCAGGGATGCGGACCTATCGGTCTTATTTGTATCGCTGTTCTTCGCACAATGGGTATTGAAAATATCGTTGCTGTTGACGGCGACGATAAACGCCTTGCTTTTGCTAAGGAAATGGGTGCAGATACCTCAGTTAATTTCAAGAACTTCAAAGGCCAGGAAGAACTTGCAAAAGGCGTTCAAGATGCTTTCGGTGGCTATTTAGCAGATTTTGCTTTCCAATGCACAGGTTCACCTGTTGGCCACTCAAACATCTACAAGTTCATCCGCAACGGTGGCGGTCTTTGCGAACTTGGCTTCTTCATCAATGGCGGTGATGCAAGCATCAACCCCCACTTTGATATCTGCGCAAAGGAAATTACAACAGTTGGCTCATGGGTATATACTTTAAGAGATTATGCAACTACCTTTGATTTCCTTAAACGTGCAAAGGCTATCGGTCTTCCTATGGAGAAGCTTATTACACACCGTTATCCCCTTGAGGAGATCAACGAAGCACTTAAGACTAACCTTGAAATGAAGGGCCTTAAGATAGCAATAGTTAATAAGTGAGAGGATAAACGATGAAAGCAGTTGGTATTATTGAGGTTTACGGTTTAGCAGCAGCCTTTGTTGCTTGTGATGCGGGTTGTAAAGCAGCTGACGTAACAAGTGAGCCTTTCGATAAAAACAAACCGGGCAATCCTGAAGGGCTTAAAGTACCGTTAATCGTGTGCGTAAAGTTCCGTGGTCAGGTTGCCGCAGTTGAAGCGGCCATCGAAGCCGCAAAAGAAGCCGCTATGAAGGTTTCGGGCGTAATTTGTACACATATTATTCCCAACCCTGAAGACGGCACAGAAAAAATGCTTAAGCTTAACGCTTTTGATAAAAAGTAAATTATTGACGGAGGAAATATATTATGTCAAATGAAGCATTAGGAATGGTAGAAACCAGAGGTCTTGTTGCAGCTATCGAGGCAGCAGATGCTATGGTAAAGGCAGCAGAGGTAGTACTTATCGGTACCGAGAAGATCGGTAGCGGACTTGTATCCGTTATGGTTCGCGGTGACGTTGGCGCAGTTAAGGCAGCAACCGAGGCAGGCAGCGCAGCAGCAGCTCGTTTAGGCGAGGTAGTA
>JAZOMK010000308.1:0-4840 GCA_045653985.1 Clostridia bacterium
CGCCCCTGATTTGCGAATTTTCTCGCACTCTTTGAAGTGCGTAAGACAACTGCGGTTCACGTCGGCACAAGCTACACTTTACGCTTTCCACAAAAAATGTGGAAAGCTTTTTTTGTTCCGCTGTGCCTCCTTTTCCCCAAAATGCAGTTCTGCATTTTGGCGACCCCCTAATAACCTCAGTCATTTACCACTTTGTAAACTCCCTCGGCTTTAATCGCTTATTCACCTGATTTTTAAGTTTTTTAGCACTCCTTTGCAGGCGGTAAAATCATTGATTCATGAATTTTCTCGCACTCTTTGAAGTGCGTAAGACGAGAAATCTCCGCAACTGCGGTTCGCGTCGGCACAAGCTACACTTTACGCTTTCCACAAAAATGTGGAAAGCTTTTTTGTTCCGCTGTGCCTCCTTTCCCCCCAAAATAACCTCGGTCATATACCACTTTGTAAACTCATTCGATTTTACCCTCACGCGCCCCTGATTTGCGAATTTTCTCGCACTCTTTGATAGTGTATAAAAATTTTTATATTACTTTTGCTAAATAATTTTGGAATAATGCTTATTTACAAAGAGGATGGAGGGTAGTATAATTGGGGTATATTGAAAGGAGTGTTTTTTATGGCTTATCCAAAACGATGCGTACATCTTGATTTTCATACTTCCCCCCTTGTAAAGGTTGGTGAAAATTTTTCAAAAGAGAATTTTCAGGAGGCTTTAAAGGTGGGCAACCTTGAAAGCATAACTATATTTGCAAAGTGCCACCATGGCTATTGCTATTATCCTACAGAGGTTGGTGAAATGCACCCAGGTCTTGATTTTGACCTTCTTGGTGCACAGCTTGAAGCCGCCCACGAAATTGGTGTAAACGCACCCATATATATTACGGCAGGCTGGTCCCATAAAGATGCAATGGAGCATCCTGAATGGTGTGCGCAATTAGATGGCAAATATGCAAGCGGTTATGATTTTAATGCTGGTGATGAGGACACAAAACCTGAATATTCATGGATAAATATGTGCCTTAACGATGGTGCATACTGTCAGCATATTTATGAGCTTACTGAGGAAATTTGCAAACGCTATAAGCAGGTTGACGGTCTTTTTTATGATATTGTTTTTATGCCCGGCAAATGTACTTGTCCTCATTGCGTTGAGGGGATGAAAAAACTTGGCATGAATCCTGAAAACGAGGACGACCAGAAGCAATATTTTGAAGATCGCCACGGTGATTTTATGGATAAGTGCAATGCAATTCTTCATAAATATCATCCCAATGCAACGGTTTTCTATAATTCAGGCGGTGCTGATCCTATGCGCCCATGGCGTTTAAAGCATGAAACTCATTATGAACTTGAAGATTTACCAACTGCTTGGGGCGGTTATGATAAAATGCCCCTTCGTGCAAAATACTTCTCAAAAACAGGTAAGGATTTTGTCGGCATGACAGGTAAATTCCACCTTGCCTGGGGCGAGTTTGGCGGATACAAAACAAAGGAAGCATTAAAGTATGAAATTGCTTCAATGTCCCTTTACGGTGCAGGTTGCAGTATTGGTGACCACGCGCATCCTGATGGCTTTATGGAAATGGCAACTTATGAAAATATCGGCTATGCCTATAACTATCTTGAAAAAATCACACCCTACGTTTATGGCGGAAAATCAACAGCCACAGTAGGTATCTATCTTGGCGCATTCCAGGATGAAAATCAGGGCGTTTCAAACATTTTAAATGAAAATCAGATTGATTACGATATAATTATAAATAATAATTTTGATGATTTTAAAACTGTAATTTTGCCATCTGAATGTAAACTTGATGAAAATGGCGAAATCGCCCTTAAAAAGTATCTTAAAAATGGCGGTAAACTTTTATTTGTAGGTAATAGCCTTGTAAAGGATAATGAGTTTATAGTTGATTGCGGTGCAAAGTATATTGGGCACAGTGCCTTTGACTGCGATTATATTAAACTTAATGAAAGACAAGAGGATATTGCCGATGCCTTTATTCTTTGTAACGTTGTATCACATCACGTTGAAGCTACTGATGGCACTTCCTATGCAAAAATGCTTGACCCATATTTTAAAAGAACGTACGGACACTTCTTTGGTCATAAAAATACACCGCAGAATAAAGAGGGTAAACAGTATGATGCAATAGTTAAAAAGGGAAATATCGTCTACGTTGCAAGTCCTTTGGGCTCAAACTACGCAAAAATCGGTGCACTTATGCACAAACGCATTTTCATGTTTGCTTTAAATCTGCTTGAGCCTGAACTTAAATTTGAAATCAATCTTGGCGCACAGGGTAGAATCACAATGAGCGAAAAAGAAAATTCATACGTGTTGAATATGACTTACGCTTCACCCGTTAAACGTGGTTGTGCTGAGATAATTGACGATATTATGCCCATTTATAATATTCCCGTAAAGGTGAACGTAAAGGAAAAGATAAAGAGGGTATATTCACCTGTTGAAAATACCGATTACGCCTTTACACAAAAGGATGGTTCAGTTGAGTTTCCCATTGATAAAATCCATTGCCATAACGTGGTTGTAGTCGAATATTAAAATATTAACAGTCTGTGTATAAAAAATATACAGACTGTTTCTTTTTATGACAAAAGTTGCTTTGTTAGAGCAAAGATATATTTGATATATTGACTTTTAATTACCTATTTGATATCATTATAATGAGGAAGTGAAGTTATGAATAAAATTATAAATTATGATAATTTAAGGCAGTTTGCATATTCCAACGATCACCTTATAAAAGGCGAAATCAAGGGCATTGTGCTTAATTTTTCAGGGTGCAGTGTTTATACTATGTATGATACTGATACGCACCTTGGCAAGTTCTATGCAGAGTATGGCGTAATATTTATAATTCCATACTATAACCCATGGTCATGGATGAATAAATACGCAGTTGAATTAACTGATGAGATTTTAGATGTTATCTTTGAAAAATACAATTTAACCAACGTGCCTATTGCTTCAACGGGCGGAAGTATGGGCGGTCAGGGCGCAATAGTTTATATGGCGCGCGCCAAACGCACCCCTGAAATCTGCATAGCAAACTGTCCTAACTGTGATGCGGTGTACGGCTATTTAACAAAGCACAATAATCCCCGTACACTTTACAGCGCCTATGCTTATGAGGATGGCGATATTTTAGACATTTTACCCAAATATTCGCCAATACATATTATTGATGAATTACCTAAAAATGCCGAATATCACTTATTCCACGGTGATAATGATGAGGCGGTTAACTATACTGCAAACAGCAAACGTTTTTATGAAAAAATGAAGGAAAAAGGTTTTAATATAACCTTCACCCTTTGCAAAGGCAGAGATCACGCCAAGGTTTTAATTGATTCTGATGTTCCTGCAAAAAGGCACATATTAAATAAATTTAATATTAAATTTGATAAGTTGGAAAGCCAATTTGAGGCTAACCATATGGTATAAAAAATGAACGTAGTAATTGCGATTGATTCCTTTAAAGGAAGTATGTCAAGCCTTCAGGCAGGGGAAAAGATAAAAGAAGGCTTTTTAAAAGTCTATCCTGACGGCAAGGCTGAAATCTGCCCTATGGCTGATGGCGGTGAGGGTACTGTTGAAGCAATAGTTTTATCAAATAACGGTGAATTTGTTTCTTGCGAAGTTTCAGATCCTTTAATGCGTAAAATTAAGGCACGATACGGCATTTCAGATAAAACGGCAATAATTGAAATGTCGGAAGCTTCAGGCATCACTCTTGTAAGTAATGAAGAACGAAATCCTTTAAACACCACTACCTTTGGTACGGGCGAACTTATAAAGGATGCTATAAAAAAAGGCTGCCGTAATTTTGTAATCGGCATAGGCGGTAGTGCTACCAATGATGGCGGTACTGGTATGCTTTCGGCATTGGGTTTTCAGTTCTTGGATGAATATGGTTTAGAAATATCAAAAAGCGGTAAAGGCTTAAAGGATATAAAAACAATTAAAACTGAAAATGCTTTAAAAGAACTTAAAGAGTGTACGTTTACCGTAGCTTGCGACGTTAAAAATCCACTTTGCGGTGATAACGGCTGCTCAAGAATATACGGTCCGCAAAAAGGCGCAACGGAAGAAATCATAAAAGATATGGATAGTTGGCTTAAAAACTATGCTTCCCTTACAAAAACAGTAAATAAAAATGCCGACGAAAGTTATCCCGGTGCAGGTGCGGCAGGTGGTATGGGTTTTGCATTTCTTTCATACCTTAATGCTGAACTTAAATCGGGCATTGATATAGTAATTAAAGAAACTAAGCTTGAAGAAAAAGTAAAAAATGCAGATATCGTAATAACGGGCGAGGGCAGGCTTGACGGACAGAGTATTATGGGTAAAACGCCCATAGGCGTTGCAAATATCGCCAAAAAGTATAATAAAAAAGTGCTTGCTTTTGCAGGCGGAATCAACGATGATGCAAAAATTTTAAATGTGAACGGAATCGACGCATTTTTCTCAATTCTTAAAAAGCCTTGCGCGCTGGATGAGGCAATGAAAAAGGAAAATGCCGAAAATAATATTAAAGATTTAACTGAACAAGCTTTCAGGACAATTAAAATGACGGAGGGATTTTATGTATAACGAAAAACTTTATGCGCAGGTATTAAATAAAAAGCATCATGCTTTCAGAAAACCTTTTGATAAATCAAAAGCATCAGATTTTACTAACAGAAAATTTGAACCAACAGTTCGAATGACTATGCGTTTAAGAGATTTATTTACTCAGGAAACTCCCGTAATTTTAGATGGGCAGAATATCGTTTTCATCCGTACGGTAACGGATGTACCAAGCATTTTTGAAGA
>JAZOMK010000309.1:0-2233 GCA_045653985.1 Clostridia bacterium
CTAAAAGCAAGCCGAGAAACTATTGAAATAAATCAAACCTCCGATTATAATGGTAGTGGTTTGGCGACCGCATTACCAGAAAAAAGGAGGTTTAATTTTATGAAAAATAATCTTAAATTTCCTCATCACCGTATTTTGCGATATATTCTTTAATAATCTTATTGGCTTCAATATCGTAATCGCCCAAGGTGTTTGAACAGAAAACAATGCCTTCAATTTCTTTTGCCCTTAAAAGGTCAAAGTAATAGTCAAGTTGTTGTTTTAAAAGGGAAGAATCCATTTCGTTATGGGTTGAATAATCGTAAACGTAAACACCAAGCATGAGGGGCACACCATTTGCAAGCTCCTTTAACTTTTTAAAATACTCTTTTTGGTTTACGATAGCGGAGCAATCCCAAATCCAGAAAGTGATGCCATCAAAGCATGAAAGATAGGGGATAAGCTCGTCGTTAAGCTCTTTTGCATATAAAACGCACCAGAAATCAAGGTTGTTTTCGTTGAGCGCGTTTTTCATTTTTGTAAGAACTTCAGGGGTGAAGCGCGCAATACGTGTGGGAGAAAAGAAGTCGTCAACAACTGCGCCCGTTATATTTTTTGCAACCTTTGCTGCTTCGATAACGTCTAAAGTATTGCCAAGCTCGTGTTCAGGCAAGGGCGTACTTCCATCGCCTAAAACGGACCATTTAATGTTGTTTATTGACGACATGGTTAATGCAAGGTCGTTATAAGGCGGCTGGATGTTGCCACCGTATGAAACGATAAAAGAATTGTTGATGCCGTATTCTTTGCCGTACTGCTCAGGCGACATTTTACATTCATAATTTACTATTTTGTTGTGTGAGCCTGCAAGGTGTCCCCAATTCCAGAGTTTATCTTTAATTTTTGCCATAAAAAATACCTCCAATATATTATAAAGATATAATAACATAATAAAATTCAAAAGTACATTGCATATTTTACTTTTTGCATTGCGAATTTTACTTTTTTATGATAAAATAAAAAAAGAGAGAAGTTAAAAAACTTCTCCCAATTCATTTTTGCTATGCAAATTATTCCTGCTCAGGTGCAGAAACGGGGCAAGCATCAGCACAAGCACCACATTCGATGCAAGCTTCAGCATCGATAACGTACTTACCGTCGCCTTCAGCGATAGCGCTAACGGGGCAAGCACCTGCACAAGCACCACATGAAATGCAATCATCGTTAATCTTGTATGCCATTTATTTTCACCTCCGAAACCTTTTCGTTGGTAATATTATAGCACGAATTACTTATTTTGCAAGTAATTTTGACAAAATAAATTATATAATTAGAGGTTTTTATGAAAAAACAGATAAAAAGCTTTCAGGTTGATCACGATTTTATTATTCCGGGTATGTACGTTTCACGTATTGATGGCGACGTTATTACTTATGATTTAAGAACACGCCGTCCTAACTGCGGTGATTATATGGATAGCGTTACCATGCACACGTTGGAGCATATGTTTGCAACTTATATTCGCTTTTCGGAAAAGGGCGAAAACATAATATACTTTGGCCCAATGGGTTGCAGAACGGGCTTTTATCTTTTAGTTAGAAACATGACTAATGAAGAAACTCTTGAACTTACAAAAAAGACTTTGCAGGCGGTTATCGACCATGAAGGCGAAGTTTTCGGCTCAACAAGAAAAGAGTGCGGCAATTATAAGGAACTTGACCTTGAAAGTGCCAAGCGCGAGTGCAGGGCATATTTAAAAAATCTTGAAAATTGGAACGATTTTAACTACAGAGGAGAATAAAGATGATAGGCATTATCGGTGCAATGGACGTTGAGGTTGAAAACCTCAAAAATAAAATAGAAGATGAAAAAATTGATGTAATAAGCGGCATTGAATTTGTTTCAGGCAAAATTGACGGTAAGGACGTTGTTGTTGCAAAGTGCGGTATAGGCAAGGTTTTTGCGGCGATCTGCGCAGAGGTAATGATTATAAAATTCAATCCTGATTACATAATAAACACAGGTGTTGCAGGTACGTTGACTTGCGAACTTTCAATAGGCGACGTTGCAATATCTAATGAACTTTGCCAGCATGATATGGATACTTCGCCCATAGGTGATCCCAAAGGCTTGTTATCAGGCATAAATATTATAAAAATTCCTGCTGATGAAAAGCTTATTACCCTTGCTGAAAAGGTAATAGATGAGCAGAATATCAACTTTAAAAGAGGTATAATTGCTTCGGCCGACCAGT
>JAZOMK010000310.1:0-4279 GCA_045653985.1 Clostridia bacterium
CTTCTTCTGCAGCTTCTTCAACTTCTTCATCCTGAAGAAGTGCCTTAATTGAAAGGCTGATACGTTTTTCCTGAGGATCAACACTTAATACAAGTGCTTCGATTTCCTGACCAACTTTAACTGCCTCGTCAACCTTCTGAACGAACTTGTTAGAAACTTCTGAAATATGTACTAAGCCGTCAATACCGGGTTCAAGAGCAACGAATGCGCCGAAAGCGGTAATGCGAACAACTGTGCCCTTAACAACTGATTCAACTGCATATTTTTCAACTGCAGTATCCCAAGGCTTGGGCTGAAGCTGCTTGTAGCCAAGAGAAATTCTTTCATTTTCTCTATCAAGTGAAAGGATTGTAACCTCAACTTCCTGATTAACCTTTAATACGTCTTCAGGCTTATTGATGCGATACCAAGCGATATCACCGATGTGGATAAGACCATCAACACCGCCAAGGTCAACGAATGCACCGAAATCGGTAAGTCTTCTAACAACACCTGTTACGGTTGCGCCTTCGCTAAGCTTTGACCAAGCTGCTTCTAAAGCGGCATCTCTTTCTTCCTTAATAATTGCGCCATGTGTAGCAACAACCTTACGATGCTTTGCATCAATATCAATAGCACGTACGCGAAGTGTCTGACCAACATAACGGTCAACATCCTTTGCAAAGCCGTTTGCACGGATCTGTGAACGAGGAATGAAAACGCGAACGCCATCATAATCAGCAGTAAGACCGCCCTTAACTGCTTCCTTAACTGTTACTTCAAAAATTTCACCATTGGAAATAGCCTGCAAGGTTTTGTCAGCCTCAAGACGAGCTATAACCTTTCTTCTTGAGAGAATAACATTACCGTTGCCATCATTAACCTTAACTACCTCTACTTCGATTTCGTCGCCCTCATTAAAAAGAGCTTTAGGGTCTTCGGCACCGGAGGCTGTTAATTCCTCTTTGGTAATCAAGCCATCAGCTTTATACCCGATATCTACGCTTACTTCGTCTTCTTTAGCATAGATAACCTTACCCGTAATAATCTGTCCGGGACGGATTTTTACCAGAGTTTTGTCCATTTCTTCTTCAAAACTAAGGTTTTCTGCAAAAATTTCATTTTCGCTCATTTTCTCCACAACCTCCTTTATTAACCAATCCGGGGTGGAAGCACCGGCGGTTATACCTATGATATCGTTTTTATATGTTTTTATGGTCGAAACGTCATCTACCGTTTCAACCGCATAGGTCCTTAAACAAACTTCGCTGCATATTTTATACAGCTTGGCGGTATTTGAACTTTGCTTACCGCCTATAACAATCATAACGTCTGCCTTTTTTGCGATTTCCAAAGCTTCACTTTGGCGCTGGGCAGTTGCATCACATATGGTATCAAAAACCTCAATGTTGCCGTTATACTTTTCCTTTAACGCGTTAACTATACTATCGTATAAATCTCTGCGCGTTGTTGTTTGTGCGACTATGCACAATTCCTTATCGGTTTCAGGTAAAGCCAAAACTTCATCAAGACTATTTACCACAATGCCTTCATTTTTGCAATGACCGTTTATGCCGATAACTTCAGGATGGGCTTTCTCGCCTATTATAACAATAAATTGATTATTTTGCAAAGCTTTTTCAACAATTTTTTGTATCCTTCTTACAAAAGGACAAGTTGCATCAATAATTTCAACATTTTTCTCAGCAAAAGCTTCAATTTCGGCCTTAGGCGCACCGTGGCTTCTTATAATAACTGCACCCTCGCTGACTTCATCAGCGCTTTCTACGGGATAAACACCGTTATCCTTAAACCCTTTTACCACTTGCGGATTATGGATGATTTCGCCTAAAGTATAAAGCTTTTTATACTTACCCATACTGTTTTCAACAGTTTCAACCGCTTTTTTTACACCGAAACAGAATCCTGCACTTTTGGCAATTATAAATTTCATTTATTTTCACCTAATAACTCATTCATTTTTTCACAAGCAAGGGCGGTAAAATCACTTAAAACTTGTGAATTTGCCTTTTTGCCTTCAAAAGCGCTTAAATCAAGAGGCTCACCGATATAAAGAGTATTTTTCTTAAAGAATTTGGGTTTTTCCTTAAACATCATAGGTACAACTACACTTTGATTTTTAAGCGCAAACATTCCCGTACCTGCGTGCATATCTTCAAGTTTAACTTCAGGGCTGTCCATTCTTGTGCCTTGAGGAAAAATCATAAGATTGTTGCCGTCCTTTAATACGTTACAAGCGTGCTTTATTGCTTTAAGGTCAGCAGAACCTCTGTCAACGGGAAAAACGCGTACTTCCTTTAATATCCATGAAAAAAGTTTGTTTTTAAAAATCTCTTTTTTGGCAATAAAGTGGGTATTTGAAGGAAGATGTGCAAGCAAAATTATCATATCGTTAATACTTTGATGGTTGCACATATATACAGTATTATGTTTTACGATATTCTCTTTACCATAAATCTTACAAGGTATAACGAGCCTTAAAATAGTAGCAATAATGCTTACAAGCCACCTGAGCATTTATTTACCTTCTTCTACAATATTTGTTATATAATCTAAAACTTCTTCAACAGTCATTTTTGTACTATCAACGAGGATAGCATCTTCTGCTTGTCTTAATGGTGAAAATTCGCGGTGCGAGTCGTTATAATCTCTCTGTTCAATTTCTTCCTGAATTTTCTTTACATCAACAACCTGCCCTTTTTCTTCAAGCTCTTTCGCTCTGCGGCGGGCGCGCTCAGAAGAATCAGCAGTAAGATAAAATTTAAAATCGGCATCGGGAAGAACGCAAGTACCGATATCTCTACCGTCTAAAATACAATCATTTTGTCTTGCCGTTTCCTGCTGCATTTTAACAAGGAACACACGTACTGCCTGCAATGCTGAAAAATCAGATGCCGCCTTTGATACGGCATTTTCGCGGATTCTTAAAGAAACATCCTCGCCTTTAAGATACATTTTCTGCATACCGTCTTCATACTTAACCACAAGGTCGATATTTTCAAGTGCTTTTTCAACCTTTGCAGTTTCATCAACAGAAATGCCGTTATCAAGCATATGAAGTGCTACAGCGCGATACATTGCGCCCGTATCAAGGTACATTATGTTAAGTTTTTTGCTTATTGACTTTGCAACGGTGCTTTTGCCTGCACCTGCAGGACCATCAAGAGCTATTTTCATAAAAAATCTCCTAACACGATATGCCTGCCAGATAACCCGTTGATAAGGCAAGCTGAATATTGAATCCGCCCGTTAAGGCATCTATATCTATCATTTCGCCTGCAAAATACAGGTCTTTAATAAGTTTGCTTTCCATTGTTGAGGGGTCAATTTCCTTTGTATTTACGCCACCCCTTGTAATGATTGCCTCATTTATCGGCCTTAAACCGTCAACGGGAATTTCAAGACCTTTAAGAGTTTTAATAAGTTGTTGTCTTTCCTCTTGTTTAAGCTGATTTACCTGCTTATTTTCATCAAGTCCTGCATTAAGAAGAACTGCGGAAATCAAGCGTGAAGGCAACAATTTTACACACGCATTTTTTAAGGTTTTTGTGCCTGCTTCCTTAAAATCACGTAAAACGCGGTTATCAAGTTGCTCATAAGATAAACCCGGTTTTAAATCAACCTTAACATTTAATTTTGAAAAATCATATTTATTAAGTTTACTGCTTAACGTTAAAACAAGTGGACCTGAAATGCCAAAGTGAGTAAAAAGCATTTCGCCCAATTCCTCATAAAGTTTTCTACCGTTATATTCAGCCTTCAACGTTACGTTTTTAAGGGATAATCCCATAAGGTCATGAACCCATTTTTCCTTTGAAGTTAAAGGAATTAACGATGGTATAAATTCCTCAACCTTATGCCCAAGCTCTTCAAGCTTACTTTTCCATAACCCGTCAGAGCCCGTTGAAACGTAGGATGCACCGCCTAAAGCAAGAATCACTTTATCGGCGGAATATACCCTACCGTTATATTTTACACCCGTTACCTTGTTATCAGCAACGATGATATCTTCCAATTTAGTATTTAATAAGACCTTTGCTCCTGAATTTTTAAGGTATCTTTCAAAAGCCTTTATAATATCGCTTGATTTATCACTTACAGGGAAAACGCGATTACCTCTTTCAGTTTTAAGAGGAGTTCCGTTTTCTTCAATAAGCTCCATTACGCTGTCAGGCGTAAAAGTGTATATTGCAGAATAGCAGAAGCTTGAATTTTTTGAAATATTCTGAAAAAAGTCCTCAATATCACAAGCATTTGTAACGTTACATCTGCCCTTGCC
>JAZOMK010000311.1:0-2847 GCA_045653985.1 Clostridia bacterium
ACACTTTTTTGTGTCTACCATCATTATACTACTTCATGAAAACGTGGCTTATAATTTTAGTTTTTGCTAACTACAAGAAGCATATCCATTGCGTTTGGTTTGTTGGGGATAATAAATTCTTCGCCCTTAAAGTTGTTGTCAATAAGGATATATTCGCCCGTCTTTGTATCAAACCACTTTGCGGTGTAGGTTGCATCTTTATCCATAGTGATGATTTTACCAACACCATCAGTTGTGCGGTCATAAAGATATACAAGGTATAATTCATCCTTTATATGTGAAACCGCATAATTCTGACCGCTTAAATGGGTGAACACTTTGCCGTAATCATAATCAGGTGTAAGCTTCCACCACTCAATGCTGTCAAAGAATTTTCTTAAATAAGTCATTTGGTCGCTGATAGGTGCGTTAATCATATCTGACCAGAAAATCTTTTTCTCTTCTATCGTAATAACGTCAACACCGTCATTGCCGTCAGCATTTTGTGCATACTTGCCGTCGTAAACCCACATATCTGCAGCACCGTATGCGTAACCGCATAAGCCTGTCAAATAGGAGATCCAGCCTTGTACACGTGAACCGAATTCCTTTGTGTAAAGGTGGTCGTAACGGCCTTCATAGTTTACAATAGGTTTGCCTTGTCCATTTTCCCAGAAGTCTTTGGGTAAGCCAAAGTTAAATTGCTGGTCAACACAAGGACGCCATTGTATTGCCCACCATGTATGGCCTTTGGTGTTATAGAAAATAGAACCTCTGTTTTTGCCCGTTCTTTCATTTTTTGTTGCATCATACTCGTTATAGCCGCCATCGCAGAAAGATGTTGGCACGCCGCCAAGACAACCAACGCCTGAAGTATTTACTTGGTGTGCGCTTGTAGGATGCTTGTATGGGTCGATAGTAGTAATGATTTCGCACATTCTCTTGTACATTTCGGGCAATGGCTCTCTGTTCCAAAGGTCGTCAACCTCTTGTCCTAAAGTCCACAAAACGGGGTAGGATGCGTAACGAGCAACCCAATAACGTACTAAATGCTCTAAATTAGCGATAAATTCTGCAGTTGCTTCGCTTAAAGAGGGGAATAAAAGCTCAGCATTGGCATGAACAAAACCTTTATCGGCAATGTATTTGAAATAACCGTCAAAATATCTGAACCCTTCAATGTCAGTTTCGTCAATAGTACCTTTTTCAACCTTATATTTTCTGCCTATAGGCTCGGTCTGATAAACGGTAAAGCCTTGTTCCCAACGTCTGTCGCAAATATATTTGAAGTGTGATTCACACTTGATGCTTCCTGCGCGTGGGCCTGGCTCATCAAATTCTTCCTTTTGTACGTTCCAATGGGTATCACCTAAATAAAAGAAGGGGGTGCCATCGTTGTACATAAGATATCTTACGTCTTTTTCGGTTTTTAAGAAACCGCGCTTGTAAATTTCAAGGTCGCCCGGATATTCTGTAGCGGTAAGTTCGCCGGTTAAGCCTTCTAAGCCTAAATCTTTACCGCGCTCAGTTAAAGTATAAGTCCAAAGACCTGTTTCGGTAGGTGCAAAACGAACCTTCCAATCATATCCACCATCCCAGAAAGCAGGCATAACAAGCGTTGTGCCGCTGGCAGAATTTTTAAATATAACATCAAGTTCAGCTTCGTCAATATTTTTTACCGTATCTTTTGCGGTAAATGAAATTTCGGTTGAAACCCATTTCTGTGCATTCATAAGTATAAACTCCTTAAATTATTTTTATATATTATACCATGTTGAAAACTCAATTACAATACTTTTTGTTGTTTTTTATGCTCAATTTGTTTTGTTTCTGTACTCAAGTGGCGAAAAATTCGTGCGCATCTTAAATTGTTTGCAGAAATATGAGGTATCGGTAAAACCTAATAAATCAGATATTTCGTTGATGTTTTGATCACCAAATGTAAGCATTTTCTTTGCTTTTTCCATTTTTGCACTCATACGAAATTCTATAGGCGATTTTCCTGCATATTCCTTAAAAAGTTTTCTAAAGTAAATTTCGCTTACGTGGCACATATCTGCAATTTCTTTAATTGAAAGCTTTTGTTGCGTGTCATTCTCTAAATACTCAATGCCTTTTTTTATGGGCAAAAATTTCTTTTTTAAATTGCTGTTGCTTTTTGAAAGCATTGAAAGGATCTGATACATACCTGATTTCATTATGGCGGGGCAGGGACGCAATGATTCGCTTGCGTCGTCAATCTTTTTTATAATATCCGAAACGTTAAAATCCTTAAAAATTATAGGCTTATCGCTTAAAATAAAACTTTGATTATTGTCATCTGCTAAAAAGAAATTTATACCTACCGTGTTAGAAAATGAATTTTCAAAATTAAACAATTTAAGTGTATATTCACTGCCTTTAGGCGTATAAACAAGGTCGCCTTTTTTTGCGATCATTGTTGTGCCGTCCTTTAAAGTGTACTTTCCACACAAGCAATCAAAATAAACAAGCAGGTTTGTGCGCTTAGGATTTCCTATTGCTGAAAATGTATCGGTGTTTTCCCAATACTGTTTCAGTGCATTTATAACATCTATCGAATAGTTATATTCATATAATTTATCAATAGCAATAATTTTCATACTAACACCTCAAAAAAGATTTTATAATACTGCTGGTAAAATGTCAATAAAAAGTATCGAAAAGTTATATTTTTTTGCCGATTTATTATATTGCAATTTTATAAAAAAGTGATATACTTAATAAAAAAGGAGTGGTTTTTATGAAAATTATTAACGTTGCGGTTATCGGTTGCGGTAACAGAGGCAAATGTTATACCGAGCTTATTTTAAAACAACCTGATAAATTTAAAATTACCGCTATATGCGA
>JAZOMK010000312.1:0-6212 GCA_045653985.1 Clostridia bacterium
TGAAGCAGAAAAAATATATTTTTTACCGTGATAAAACGCAAAAAAAATACACTTATTTTTTAAATCTGAAAAAAGGGAAAAAATAAGAAAAACACTCAAAAAGCTAGAAAATGTCAACAAAACTTTACACGCGAATTTGGCACTGAAAAAACATTAAAACCAGGCATTTTAAGGCTGGTTTAAGTTATAATACTTTGACTAAAAGAGTACCGATATTGGCGAGATTTGTAGAGGAGGTGCTACATGATGTTTGCAGTTATTAAAACAGGCGGTAAGCAGTACCGTGTACAGGAAGGCGACATTATCTACGTTGAAAAGATGAACGCTGAAGTTGACGCTACAGTTAATTTTGATGTTCTTCTTTGCGGCGAAGGTGAAGACGTTACTGTTGGTACACCCGTTGTTGAAGGTGCAAAGGTAGAAGGTAAAGTTCTTGGTCAGGGCAAAGGCGATAAGCTTGTTGTTTTCAAGTTCAAGGCTAAGAAGGGCATCAGAAGAACTAACGGCCACCGTCAGCCTTTCACAAAGGTTGAAATCACTAAGATTTCTAAGTAATTATGACAAAAGTCGTATTTTACAAAAACAAAGAAGGCAATTTTTCAGGGTTTGAGGCTAAAGGTCATGCAGGTGGCGGTGAAGCAGGTTTCGATATCTATTGTGCCGCAATCTCAGCTATTACTCAAACAGCGTGCATCGGGCTTGAGGATGTTTGCAATGCAAAACCTAAAATTACAATGCGCGATGGTTATCTTAAAGCTGTAATAAGCGATAAGGAAACGCAAAAAGAAAGTTGTCAGGTAGTATTTAAGACACTTAGTTTGGGGCTTCAGTCTTTTAAAGATGAAAACCCAAAATACATTCAAATTTTTGAGGAGGTGCAGTAATAATGCTCCGCATGAACATACAATTATTTGCTCATAAAAAGGGTGTAGGTTCAACCAAAAACGGCCGTGATAGCGAATCCAAGCGTTTTGGTGTTAAGCGTGCAGACGGTCAGTTCGTAGTTGCCGGCAATATCCTTGTTCGTCAGAGAGGCACAAAGATTCATCCCGGCCTTAACGTAGGCATCGGTAGTGATGATACACTTTATGCAAAGGCTGACGGTATCGTTCGCTTTGAACATAAGGGCAAGGATAAGAAGCAGGTTTCAATTTACACTGAAGTAGCTCAGGAAGCTTAATAAGTATTTATTTAACCCCTCACAATTATTTTGTGAGGGGTTATTTTTTACGAGGTTTTATGAATTTGTTTTTTGAAGCGATAATGAAATTTTTGCTTGGCGTAATTTTGGTAGGGATACTTGTCTTTTTACCTGCAGGTACAATAAACTTTTTAAACGGCTGGCTTTTTATGGCTGTTTTGTTTTTGCCGATGTTTATTGCAGGTGTTGTGATGCTTATAAAAAATCCCATATTGTTAAAAAGCCGTCTTAAAGCAAAGGAAAAGGAAAAACAGCAGGATATCGTTATAAAATTAAGCGGTTTGATGTTTGTTTCAGGCTTTATAATTGCAGGCCTAAATTATCGCTTTAGCTGGTATAGGTTGCCGTTTTTTATTTCGATAATTGCCGTTATTTTGTTTGTTATTGCATATATTCTTTATGCTGAAGTATTACGCGAAAACACATATCTTTCACGCACGATAGAGGTTAAAGAAAACCAAAAGGTAATTGATAGCGGGCTTTATGGCATAGTCCGCCACCCAATGTACAGCGTAACGCTGTTGCTGTTTTTTATGATGCCTTTGATTTTAGGCTCCCTTTACGCATTTTTTGTTTTTCTTTTATATCCTTTTATCATTGTTAAAAGAATTAAAAATGAGGAAGAAGTCCTTGAAAGAAAGCTTAATGGCTATAAAGAATATAAAAATAAAGTTAAATATCGGTTGATTCCGTATGTTTGGTAAACGCAGATAACTTCTGCGTTTTTTTTTATGTGGTTTTCTTTCAGCGGGGATATACAAAGGAAAGAAACCCTATTTACTTTTTGGTATTATTATGTTATAATTTACGCTGGTGATTATTGGAATGAGCGAAATTAAAAACGCGCCCCTTGAAAAGCTTTCAATTATTACTGAAACGCTGTTTTCAAAGGAGCCTTCAGCATCACAACTTTATACTGATAAGTTTGTTGAAATTGACCTTGTAGTTTCAGGTAGCGGAATCCACCGCGTTCTTGATATGGCAATACCTTGTAGGGAAGGCGAAATCTGCGCTATCTGTCCTAACACCCCTCCCGGCTATGAAGCTGAGGGTGATGAAAAGGCAACCATCTTGCGCATTTTGTTTGATCCAAAAGCTTTTTTGAATGGTGATTACAGCATCTTTCAGCATGAAAAATTCTGTTACGGTGTTTTTTGCGAGGGTACTACCGTTTCCTATGCAACACTTGATAAAAAAAGCAGAAACGATATTGAGCCTTTAATACTTGAAGTTTTTGAAGAAGCTGAAGTAAAAAATGCAGGATGGGAAGTTGTAGTAAGCTCATATCTTTCAGTATTGCTTGTAAATTTAAGCCGATACATGAAAGGCGCTATACGCAATCCATCAGTAGTATCTGAACGTGATAGAGAGTTGAATTATGCGGCAATACGTATATTAAACGATGAATTTTCTTTGGAAAATACAACGCTTGAAAGTGTTGCTGAAAGGGTATTTATCAGTCCTGCCCAATTAAGCCGTATTTTTAAGCGATTTACGGGGGAAACTTTTTCTGATTATTTAAGAAATCTGCGCATGGCACACGCTTGTCATTTATTAAAAGACAGCAGCTTAAACGTAGGGCAGATTCTTGAAGCCTGCGGGTTAAGGGATTTACATTCTTTTTATCGCAGTTTCAATCTTTATGTAGCAATGACCCCCAATCAATACAGAACGAAATATAAAAAACAAATTTTAGAAAAGGAAGAGAAAATTATGGTTATCATGAGTGAGATTTCTGAGAATCTTCAGAAGGGAAAATCCAAACTTGTTAAAGAAATGGTACAGCAGGCTATTGATGAAGGTTGCAACCCCGCAACTATTTTAAATGAAGGTCTTTTAAGCGGTATGAACGTTATCGGCGAAAAGTTCAAGAAGAACGAAGTTTTCGTACCTGAAGTTTTAGTTGCTGCACGTGCAATGAATGCAGGTATCGCACTTTTAAAGCCCCTCTTAGCAACTGAAGGCGTTGAAGCAAAGGGCAAAGTTTGCATCGGTACAGTTCAGGGCGACTTACACGATATCGGTAAAAACCTTGTAAAGATGATGATGGAAGGCAAAGGTCTTGAAGTTATCGACCTCGGTACTGACGTAGCACCTGAAACATTCGTTAACGCAGTAAAGGAACATGGCTGTCAGGTTGTTTGCTGTTCAGCACTTTTAACCACAACTATGGACGTTATGGGCGAAGTTGTTAAGGCATTTACAGAAGCCGGTCTTCGTGATCAGGTTAAAATCATGATCGGTGGCGCACCTGTTAATGAAGAATTCTGTCAGGCAATCGGTGCTGACTGCTATACAGTTGATGCTGCATCTGCATCTGATGCTGCAGTTGAACTTTGCCAGGCTAACTAAGCATATTTTTAGAGGGAAAATAAGATGAGCGTTTTAACTACAAGAGAGCGTATGATCCGTACATATAGACATCAGGATGTTGACCGTATTTTAATGGTTGACCGCCCTTGGGAAGGCACCCTTGCCCGATGGTATAATGAAGGCTTGCCTAAAAACGTTGATTGGGAAGATTATTTCGGTTTTGATAAGGTTGTAAAAATTTTCCCTGATAACTCACCAAGATACGAAAAGAAGATTATTGAAAAAACTGACCGTTACAGCATTGTAACTACACCTTGGGGACAGACGCAGAAGGTGTTTAACGCACTTGACTCAACCCCCGAAGTTCTTGATTGCTATTTTGATTCCTCTGATAAATGGGAAGAAGCAAAAAAGAAGATGTTTGAGTACAATGAGGATCGTATCCCTTGGGATTATCTTAAAGAAAACTATCCTAAGTGGAAGGCAGAAGGTCGTTTCTTACAGCTTGTTGTATGGTTCGGCTTTGACGTTGCCCACTCACATATGATCGGTACTGAAAACGTACTTGCCGCAATGATTGAAGAACCTGAATGGATTACTGATGTTTTTGAAACATACTTAACAACTTCACTTGATCTTTGTCAGCGCATTTTAGATGCAGGCTATGAATTTGATGGTATTTTCTGGTATGATGATATGGGTTATAAAAATACACCCTTCTTCTCACCGCAAATGTACCGCGAATTACTTAAACCTTATCATAAGCGCGCAGTTGATTGGGCGCATGAAAGAGGCTTGGTTACTGAACTTCATTCCTGCGGTTTCATTGAGCCTTTATTACCTGATGTTGTTGATGTTGGCGTTGATATGCTTGAGCGTATCGAGGTTAAAGCAGGTATGGATCCTAAGCGCATCAAGGCAATGTTTGGTGATAAATTATCATTCCACGGTGGCATAAATGCACAGCTTTGGGATAATTTTGACCGCGTTAAGGCTGAAATGGAAAGCATTATTCCCGTAATGATGCAGGGCGGTGGCTACGTATTTGCATCCGACCACTCAATTCCAAACTCCGTTTCATTTGAAAATATGAAGCGCATTACAGAACTTGCCAAAAAACTTGGTAAATATTAAAGGATGATTTATTATGAAGATAAATACACGTCAATGGCTTAACGAGCTTCCCAAAAGCAAAAAGGCATTTCCTATCCTATCCTTTCCTTGCGTATCACTTTTAGGTTGTACGGTAAAAGAACTTATTTCTGATAGCGATAAGCAGGCAGAAGGTATGGCTTTGGTTGCTGAAAAGACCAATTCAGCCGCCTCAGTAAGCTTGATGGATCTTTCTGTTGAAGCTGAATGTTTTGGCGCAACAGTTCATTTTTCTGATGATGAAGTACCTACCATTACAGGACGCTTAATTGAGGATTGTGATGCAGCCGATGCGTTGGAAGTGCCGGAAGTTGGCGCGGCACGTTCTGGTATATATGTTGATGCTATCCGTAAGGCAGTTGCAAAAATTACTGATCGTCCCGTTTTTGCAGGCATTATCGGTCCTTTCTCGTTGGCGGCACGTCTTTTTGATGTTTCCGAAATTATGATTGATTGCTATGATGACCCTGATATGGTTCATACCGTACTTGAAAAGGCAACTGAGTTCCTTATTAAATATGCAAAAGCATATAAGGAAGCAGGCGCCAACGGCATTATGATGGCTGAACCTGTTGCGGGCTTACTTTCACCTGCATTAGAAGAAGAATTTTCTTCACCATACGTAAAGAAAATTGCTGATGCTGTTCAGGATGATAACTTTATTTTGGTTTATCATAACTGCGGTGATAATACACCACGCATGATTGAATCCATGCTTTCAAATGGTGCAGCTGCATATCATTTCGGCAATTCCATTGATTTAAGCGAGATGCTTGAAAAATTCCCCAAAGACGTTCCCGTTATGGGCAACCTTGATCCTGCAGGTGTATTGCGCATGGGCGATCCTCAGCTTGTTAAGGAAAAGACTCTTGAATTACTTAATTCCTGCAAAAAGTATGATAATTTTGTAGTTTCATCAGGCTGTGATATTCCGCCTATGACACCTTGGGAAAATATTGATGAGTTCTTTAATACAGTGGAGAAATACTATGAAGAATGATCTTTTAAAACAGATTACTTCCATAGGTTTTGATAATATTGAAATTATATGGGGGTCGCGAGTTATTTGCGACCCTATATTTCGTAAACAGTGCGAAAGCAATGCTTGCGGCGTGTTTGGCAAATGCTGGATGTGCCCGCCCCATGTTGGCCAAATAAATGCGCTTATTGCTGAAGTAAAAAAGTACGATAAAGCGCTTTTATATCAATCAATTTTTACCCTTGAAGACAGCTTTGATTTTGAGGGTATGCAAGAGGGCGGCAAAAAGCATGGCGAAAGAAGCATAAAACTTAATGATATCTTAAAAAATGCAGGGGTAAAAGACTTTTTGCATCTTACAAAAGGCGGTTGCGGAGTTTGCCAAAAGTGCGCGATAAATGATAATGAACCTTGCAGATTTCCTGAAAAGGCATTGTCCTCATTGGAAGCTTACGGTGTAAATGTAAGCGCAACGGTAAAAAGCACTTCAATGAAGTATATCAACGGTCCTGATACCGTTACGTATTTTGGTATAGTTTTGTTCAAGGAGAATGACTTATGCCTGAA
>JAZOMK010000313.1:0-5125 GCA_045653985.1 Clostridia bacterium
CAAGAAACTATGTTTACAGACGTCATCAAGCAGGCATAACACAATTTGTTGACGGTACACATGAAATTAAGTACGTTGTTTACAATCCTAATGACTATGACATTCATGTTCAGTTATTTTTGCAGAATGATTGGTCAACCATACCAAGCACTGCAGGTGTATCAACGAAAAAACTCCTTAAAGCAGGCACAAAGGAAATCTTTACTACAACCTATACCGTAACTGATGGCGTTGTTAAATACACAACTTCCAATGGCGAACAGGTACTTTCCAATCCTGCAAAATTATACGTGCGTCTTGATGCTTATAATGAAACAGGCAAAGCAGGTGAAATTCCGGCAGGTACAACTTTTTACGTGCATCCATATTCTGCCGATGCCGAGCTTTCTTTCAAAAATTTAACTGGTTTAACCTTCTATTATGCAACAGGCGAAACCAAACCCTCACCTGAACCCACCGCTGCTGTTACAAACGTAATCTTCCCTGATGTTGATTTTGTTTACAAAAAAGTTGAAAACGGTGATGTTGAATCAGGTACTGCAAACTGGACTTCATGGAATGGCGGTAAGATTGAATTATCAACCGACACAAAAACAGGTACAGGTAACTCAATTCACTTCTATAATGCTTCAGGCAGATGGTCAACACCTACCTTCCAGGTACAAAACGCTATTCTTAAAAATGAAGATTTGTATATGAATGGTAGTGGCGCAGGTACTTACCTTATAACCTTTGATGCAAAGGCATCTGCTGAGTTTAAGGGTAACCCCGTTATCGGTGCTTCAAAAGTACATAAAAATGCAGGCGATATACCGGGCATTGTTGGCAGCGGTGTTTCAAGTGATTACGTTGCAACCTATAAAAATGGCGACACTGTTACAATCGGCACTGAGTGGCAAACATATACTGCAAAAATTGTTCTTTCAGAAAAGTATATCAAAACGATAAATGCACTTTATAATGCAGGCCAAACAACTGCTTATCAGCTTGACTTCCGTTTTGACGCTTCAAATTTAAGCTATTATGACGCTGAAAATCGTGGCATTGAGCTTTGGATGGATAACGTAACAATCCGTTATTATGAAGAAAGCACAACTCCCGTTGGTATGGAATATACCATGACTAAGGAAATGTCAAATCCCTACTTCACATCAAAAACAACAGGTGGTTTGTTCAACGCTTCCGATGTTTCCAATGGCAAATTAACCTATAAGGCATACGTGTTTAATGAGAATGATTTTGAGCTTAAATTATCATTTAGGTTCCAGGTAACTGAAGCCAATCCGGCAGCATGGTCAACACCTACAAAGGCAAGTGAAATTTCTTATATTATTGAAAGAAATTCAGGTGCATGGGTTGAGGCAACAGTTCCCGTTGATGAAAACAATAAAGTTTCAACCGCAAGGGGCGAAACCTATGACGTTTCAAAAGTTTTCTTAAGATTTGATTTCACAGGCACACTTCCCATAGGCACTAAACTTGTTCTTGCAACTGATGCTGATTTTGCAGCTGCACTTGATGGCAGTATGAGCTCAAAGGAGACTTGTTTCTCAAAGGCTTTGACCTATGATATGAAGTACACCAAGTACCCTGATGCAGAGGATAAGACCGTTGATCCTGACTTCCACGTAAGCGGTGCATTCTCAAGTGATATGGTGCTTCAACGTGATCGTCTCGTTCCCGTTTGGGGCGTAAGCACATATATTGGCAAGGAAGTTACCGTTACATTTGGCGGACAGACAAAGAAAACAACTGTTGCTGAAGATGGCACATGGACAGTAAACCTTGACAAGATGAGCGCAAACAAGGCTCCTCAGGAAATGGTAATTACTTGCAACGGCAAAACACAAACACTTAAAAATATTCTTGTTGGCGATGTGTTCTTTGTAGGCGGTCAGTCAAACGCAGAAAAGACTCTTGGCGCTTGCGGCACAGTATATTCTGATGCTTATAAATCAGCACTTATTGATTCAGCAGAAGGCAATATCCGTTATTTCAGACAAGGCAAAACCGATACATCTGTTGATAAAACTTGCTGGGATACACCTCAGGCAGAACCTGTAAACGGAAACTATTGGACAACTGAATCAGTTTTCAGGGCAAATCAGTTCTCAGCAATCGGCTTCTTCTTCGCTCACGAAATGTATGATGCACTTGATATTCCCATTGGTATGGTTATGGTAGCATCAGGCGGTTCACCGTTAAGCCAGCTTATGTCAAAAGAAGCTTCTGAAGAGGCACAGTATTTCCGCTATGAAAACTCAATTCCCGTTTCTGCTATGTATAACTCACTTATGCACCCCTTCATTAAAATGAGCTTCAAGGGTATGCTTTTCTATCAGGGCGAAAGTGAAATGGGCCTTGCAAAGAGTGATTACGGCAAGTATAACGAATACCTTAAGATTTACGTTGAAGATTTAAGAGAAAAGAACGGTTATGACTTCTCATTCTATAACGTTCAGCTTTCATCACACGTAACAAATCAATGGAGTGGCATCTGCGAACAGCGTGCAGTTCAGTTTGACGGCATCAAGATGATTGATAAAGCAGGTCTTGTAGTTTCTATGGACCAGGGCTTCCGTTCAACTGATTCTGACTTCGCACACCCCAACTATAAAGAACCCGTAGGTCAGCGTCTTGCAGCACTTGCACTTAATATGGATTATAACATTGGCGATGCTGCTTACGTGCTTTCACCTGAACCCGTAAGCGCAGTAAAAACTGCTGACGGTATTGTTATCACCTATAAAAATGTTGGCGATGGCTTAAAGAGAATCGGTCAGCACGAAACTCTTTCAGGTTTCAGGGCAATCGTTGGCACAAGAGAGTATGTTGATGTTAAAGCAACTATTACTCCAAAGAACACCGTTCTTCTTGATACAAACGATATTTCAGGCGTTATCGGCGTAGCATACGGTATTGAGGAACTTGCATTTGCTGATTATCCTGAAGGCAATGGCGACCTTAAATACGTTGCAAACCTTGGTAACTCTGAGGGCCTTCCTTCATTCACCTTCAAGATGGATGTTGAAGAAGAAAAGATTGTAGGCGCACAGACAAATATCGGTGCAGACCTTACAGTTAATTTCCACACAAATACACAAGGCCAGATGAAGGTTTACCACGAGGATAAGGAAATTACCATCAATGGTATATTCGATAATGCAAGCGGTAACTACATCTACATTTATGAAGGCATCAATCCTCAGTGCATGGGCGATAAGCTTAGCATGGAGCTTATAGTTGATGGCGAAGTTGTAGCAACAAAAGAAGATTACAGCATTATGAAATATTGCAATAACCTTTATAATGCCGGCAAACCTGCAGGTTATTCAGATGCTAAGTATGAAGCACTCCTTAACCTCCTTGCAGATATGCTTGACTTTGGTGCTGCAGCACAGAACCATATGAGCTATAAGACAGACGACCTTATGAACACCTATGATTGGATTGAAGAATATAAGACCGCATTCGAAAAGCCCGAAAGCGTAAGAGATATTACTTCATCAACAAATGGCGAATATAAGTTCAAATCAGCAGGTCTTCATATTGATAACTATGTAAGCCTTTACGTTAAGTTTAACGTTGCTTCATGGGATAATGTTGCAGTTAAAGTAAACTTCAACGGTACTGATAAGACCTATACAAGTGCAGACCTTGTTGATGGCGTTCTTTATCTTGATGACCTTACTTCAACACAGTACGATTTAGTTCATACCATTGAGCTTGTTGTTGACGGTACAACCGTACAGACCTTAACCTACAGCGCAAACAGCTATATTGCTGAAAAGTACAATGACGCAAAAATCGGCGATATTGTATCAGCTATTGGTAGGTATGGGGCCAGTGCTGAGAAGCTTCAAAGCATAAACTAAGCCGCAACGCGAGAAATCTCCGAAATCAAGCCGCCGAGAAATCGGCGGCTTTTTCTGTGTCGCAATAACCATGAACGCTCAGTTTTCTGTCATCAATTTTAATAAAACCATTGAATTTGTCTTTTTTTGTGATATAATATAAAAAAGGAGAGTGATATTATGGACAATAATCATATACATAATTTTAAAATTACTCATATTCCTGCAACGTGCAAGGAAAGAGGATATACTTTGCATAAATGCGATTGCGGCTATGAACACAAAAGCGAATTTACACCATTGGGGCAGCATCGCTATATAAAAGCTGAAGAAGCGCAACCCACTTGTACCGAACCCGGTTATTGCAAATATTATTGTGAAGTTTGTGGCGAGTTCGGCCAGGATGTTATCCCTGCAAAAGGGCATCTTTGGGGCGAGTGGCAAGTGCAAACTATTCCTACTTGTACAGAAAGCGGAAGCCAATATCATATTTGCCAAGAGTGCGGTTATAGGGAAGATGTAATTGTTCCTGCAAAAGGGCATAACATCAAAAAAGAGGGCAAAACGTACTTCTGCTATAATTGCGGTGAAACTATGGAACGCCATCCTAAAAAGTATAAAAAGTGGATTATTGCTGCTATCATAAGTGCAGTTTCCATTGCACTTATTCTCGTGCT
The DNA here is from genome assembly GCA_045653985.1 of Clostridia bacterium. Classification (GTDB taxonomy): domain Bacteria; phylum Bacillota; class Clostridia; order Christensenellales; family QALW01; genus UMGS1322. The sequence goes on from JAZOMK010000313.1 coordinate 4,532, forward strand.
TACGTTTATGCTTTTTATACCAATGTATCACTATAGCAAAGCCAAAAATTATATTGAAAAGGAAGAATATAAAGAGGCTTATCACCACCTTGAAAAAGCAGGTAACTATAGCGATAGTGAAGAACTTTTAAAAGGAATAGGCATTATCGGTTATGAAAAGTATACCTATACAAATTATGATGCTGATGGTAATTTGAACAGTAAAACTGTTGTAACTTGTGATAAAAAGGGTAACGAATTGACCTCCGTAGATTATGATGCAGAGGGCAATGCAACACCTAATTATGAATATGTTTATGATGATGAAGGCAATAAATTATCTTGCGTATCATATGATTCAAACGGTAAAAAATCATTTGAATGTAAATACGATAAAAATGGTAATGAGTTGTTGCGTGCATGGTATGATGATGGTGTGTTGGGTTATAAGTATGAATATACATATGATGATAAAGGCAATATAACGTCAGAAACACACTATGGCGATTCAAATTGGAAACGTACATATGAAAATATATATGATGAAGAAGATAAACTGACATCACAAATAAAATATTCCGATGATGGCAGTATAGATGGAAAAAATGTATATAC
>JAZOMK010000314.1:0-1976 GCA_045653985.1 Clostridia bacterium
TATAATAACTAATTAAGTAGGAGAGTTTTAAATGTTCAAAGTTTTAGCAACAGTTGGCTTTTTTGCACACTTCTGGCATCAGCTTATTATTATATTTCTATCCTGCGTGCCGATAATTGAATCACGTTATGCAATTACCATTGGTATGCTTGCATATAATAATGAAATGAGTACCCTTGAGCTTTTCATACTTTCCCAGTTAGGCGCATTTTCCGTTACTTTAATTTTACTTTTGTTTTTAAGAAAAGTGTTTAACTGGATGAAAAGCACCAAAACTTTTAAGAAGATGATTGAAAAACTTGAATCCCACGGCAAAAAGAAGGGTGAAAAGTTAGAAGGCAAATTAAGCAACTCATCATCACACTTAAAAAAAGTTTGGGCATCAGTTATAGGCGTATTTTTATTTGTTGCTATTCCTCTCCCCGGCACAGGCGTTTGGACAGGTGCATTGGTTGCAACACTTTTAAATATTCGCTTTAAATACGCATTCCCCGCAATTTGCTTAGGCTCGGTTGTTGCTACACTTATTATGTTATTGTTTACTGATTATTTCCTTGTAAGTCCCCCATCATGGCTTATGGGGCTTATGGGTGGTTAATAGTATGATCACGTTAAAAGGCAACGTTGAAGGCATTATATACCGCAATGATGATAATGGTTATACGGTATTTGTCCTTTCAACTGAAGATAGTTATGAAACCGTTACCGGCACCTTCCCACTTATTAGGGAAGGTGATTTCGTAAGTGTTTTTGGCTTATACGTTGAAAACAAGCTTTACGGCACCCAGTTCAAGGCCGATTCTTATGAAATAGTTACGCCTGAAACCATTGATGAGGTTGAGCTTTATCTTGCATCAGGTCTTATAAAAGGTGTAGGTGCAAAAACAGCACGTGATATTGTTGATTATTTTGGCACAAAATCTCTTGAGATTATCGAAAAAGAGCCTGAAAAACTTATGCTTATTTCAGGCATCGGCAACGCAAAGGCCACAACTATTCATGAATCTTATATGGACGTCATCTCCGCAAAAAAGACAGTTGTTTTTTTACAAAAGTACGATATTTCGCCTAAAATTGCACTAAAAATATATTCCTATTACGGTGAAAATACCATCGACCTTTTAAAGCAGAATCCTTACCGCCTTATTTCTGATATTGAGGGCATCGGCTTTATTTCTGCCGATAGCATCGCGTCTAACATGGGGCTTGATAAAACAAGCGATTTTAGAATTTCAGCAGGCATAAAGTACGTTTTGCAGGAGGCTATGAACGAAGGTCATACCTATCTACCAAAAAATCTGCTTATTGAAAAATCTGCAATGTTACTTAACGTAAATATACAGCTTGTTGAAAAAAATCTTACTGAGCTTTGTTCAACAAAAGCAGTACGCAAACTTAAAGGCGAAAATGGTGAAGCCGATAGTATCTACCTTACCCCCGCCTTTGATGCTGAAGAGCTTATTGCATTAACTCTTTTATATATGCACGAAAAGTTCACCCCTGAACCTGATAAACATATCGAAAACGAAATAAGTGCCTATGAAAAGCATAAAAATATTACCCTTGCGCCTAACCAGCGTCTGGCAGTAATCAGCGCCCTTAACAGCGGTGTTTCAATTATTACAGGTGGCCCTGGTACAGGCAAAACAACTATCCTCGATTGCGCCTTGCATCTTTTTAAAAAGCGTGGCATAAACACTATGCTTTGCGCACCTACGGGCAGGGCGGCAAAAAGAATGAGCGATGCTACCGCCACGGAAGCAAAAACCATTCACCGCCTTCTTGAATACGGCAAAAGCGATGACGGCTCATTTTACTTTAAACGCAATATGGACAACCCTTTGCCCGAGGGCGTAGTTATCATTGACGAAACAAGTATGCTTGATGTCTTTCTTTTAAGCACACTTTTAAAAGCACTTTCGCAAAACACAAAAATAATTTTTGTAGGCGATGCTGACCAGCTTCCTTCAGTTGGC
>JAZOMK010000315.1:0-2567 GCA_045653985.1 Clostridia bacterium
GGTGCAGGTGCATATTTATTTGAATGTCTTGCTGTAACGGACTGTTTTAAAACTAAAATTCCACATACTGAAATGTTTATGGTGTATTGTTTTGGACCTTTATATTTGTTAATGGGAATAGGCTATATTTTTCTGCATTAAAAATTTTCTTGCATTTATATGAAATTGTGTTATAATATTGTTGACAATTTTTGTCGAAAATATTTTTAGGAGATGAAATTATGAAAAGAATTTTATCAATTCTCCTGATAATCGCTTTAGCAATATCATGTTTTGTTGCTTGCGGTTCTAATGGGGAAGAAGCTCAAGGTGAATCTCAGACTGATGAACACGTAAACAAAAATTATGAAACGATTGATTTTGAGGTTATTCAGGTTGAAAATAAGCAACAGATTGAGGTTACCTGGAGTGATACAGCATACGATTTTATTGATGTAACTGTTAAGCATGGTGAACAGATCGTTGCAACACAAACTGTAGAAGCAAGTGCAATGAGTGTAACGTTAGATGCTTACTACGGCAAACATCAGGTTGTTCTTGAAGGTAAGAAGGGCAATGATAAGGTTGCTGAAGGCAGAAATGATGTTGCGGTTTCTACTGATGAATATATTATTGCACCTATTTCAGGTTCAATGCCGCAGCTTTATTTTACTCTTAATATGAAGGAAATCACAAATGATTATACAATTCCTGCATTTGTATGGCTTGCACGTCCTGACAGCTGGAATTGGGATAACCTTCCTACCAATGTTTATGCAATGCCTAACGTTGATAAGGCTGAAGTTCTTAAACATGATAACTATGATTTGATGGTTTCAAGTACAGATGCTTATATTGAAGAGCTTTACAGCATCAATGCTAATGCAAAGTTTAATTTGTATATAAATGACTTTAACTCATATTTATATCTTAAACTTCTTGCAGGTAATGGTATTCCTGAAGAAAACTATTACGTAACACTTCTTTCTGATGGTGGTGCTTCATACAAGGAATTTAACAACGCATTTAACAGTGAAGATGCTAACTTTGATGCAGATGCTAAGTATGCAGATATGGCAACAAAACTTCAGACACTTTATACTGAAGTAAGAAATGCAAAAGATTATAATCCCGGTGGTTCATATACTGTTGATACAACAACTTTCAATCAGTACGCATACGTTTGCGCAAAGGAAATGAGCAACGTTGAATGGTGGATTCTTCGTCCTCGTGAAGGCGTTCTTTGCTCACCTGATGCTGATTTCATAAATACAGTTCTTACAACTGATAAGGTTGAAGGTATCATTGAAGAAAGAAACTTTGCTAACCCCTTAAAAGAAATGACTGACGATGAAAAAACAGCACTCAAAGCACTTTATAACTTCAATAATGAAATCTTTGAAGCTGCAGATACTCAGGGCAAAAAAGCTATGATGATTCTTGGTTCATGGGCAAAACCCGAAAATGAACCTGATTTTGAGGCATATGTAAGATTTACAAAACTTTATTATGGTGATGAGTTTGTATATTATTATAAGGGACATCCCAATACACCTACAAGCAATCATCCTGACAAGCAGAAACAGCTTACAGACCTTGATTTAATCGACGTTGAATCATCAATCAATGCTGAACTTATCCTTTTCTTCTATCCTGATATTTATATGTGCGGTTATAATTCTTCAACCTTTATGTCAGTTGAGAAGCCTGAAATGGCTTGTGCAATGTTTAACATGAAGAAAGAAGCTTGCACTGCGGAATATAAGGACATTATCGGCATTTATCTTTCAAAAATTGATGCTGAAAGCGTATACGCTTCACTTTGTACAGATGCTGAACACACATACTTCCTTGTAGAGTATAATGATGATCCCAGCATAATCAGCATCTATGATGATAATGCAGGTGTAATTAAGAGCTATACAGTTAATAATGGTACATTTGCTGAGATAGTATAATATAAAAGAAACGGCCTTTGAGCCGTTTCTTCTTTTCTATTAAAAATTTTATGCACCCCATAATAAAATGGAGTGCATATTTTATGGCATAATTTTTTCTTTTAATGATTCTGGATAATCGGGGATAGCGCCTAATTGGGTTACAACGTAATCTGATAACAACGTTGCACGAACAAGGCACTCTTCTGCGGAAATACCATTAAGATAATTTGATAAGAAGCAAGCAGAGAATGAGTCGCCTGCACCTACGGTTGAAACAACCTTAGAACCGGGTTTAGGTGAATAGGTTATTTTCTTTGTTAAAACATCATACAAAAGAGAACCATCTTTATCAAGGGTAACAAGAATAAGTTTCAAGTTGCTATATTTTTCACCTAAAACTTTACAGATTTCTTCAGGTGTACCATCAATACCAAGAACATTTATTTCTTCACGTGAGATTTTAAATATTGTAGTATTTTTTAAAGAATTATCAATCATTTCTGTATTATAATAATTCTGCCTGATGTTTATATCAAAGAAAACTTCTTTGTAATTTCCCTTTAAAAGTGCATTAAGTGTTTTTTGTGAATTTTCGTTTCGCTGTGCAAGAGTACCAAAATAGAAAGCATCAGCAGTAAAACAATTATC
>JAZOMK010000316.1:0-2134 GCA_045653985.1 Clostridia bacterium
ATTTTTATGTTGATCATAAAACTGAACAGCTTACGCTGTATGAAAAAGAAGAATTTATAAGTGAAGATATATATAACAGCCTTTGTGAGAACAAAGAGGTTTATGTTAAATCTGATTATTATAATGAGGAAATGAAGACAAATGTTTCTACTGTTGCTCATTCATTATATGCTAAAAATTCAGATGAACCCTTTGCATTTCTTATTATAAATTCGTCTCTTGATTCCGTAAAAGAAACTTATGCAAAAATTGTACAAACATTATGGTTGCCTGCTATTATCATATTTTTTGTAGGCTTTATAATGATTTATATACTTGTAAATAACATTGTTTCTCGCGTTCGTAAGCTTAATAATGCAACACAATCCATCGCAAAAGGTCATTTTGATACAGTTGTTGCGGTAAGGGGCAATGATGAAATCTCACAACTTGCCCGTGACTTTAATAAAATGGCGGAAGATCTTAAAGTAAGCGATGCCTCAAAACGTGATTTTGTTTCCAATGCTGCACATGAACTTCGCTCACCAATGACAAGTATCAACGGCTTTGTTGAAGGCATGCTGGATGGCACTATTCCGGAAGAAAAGCATAAAGATTATCTTGAAATTGTATCTACCGAAGTTAAGCGTTTGACAAAGCTTGTTAAAACAATGCTTGATTTATCGCGTATTGAATCAGGCAGAGATAAGATATCAATAACTAAAATTGATATAAATGAGGTTATTCGCCACGTTGTTATTCGTTTGATGCAAAAGATTGAACAAAAAGGTATCTGCCCTGAAATCGAAATTTCCGATGAGCCCTTATGGGTTATGGCAGATGGCGATAAGATAGAGCAAGTTCTTCAGAATCTTATTGATAATGCTATTAAATTTACAGAAGAAGGTAAAGGTTTATTTATTTCCACCGAGAAAAAAGGCACAAAAGTTTACGTAAAAGTTAAGGATGAAGGTGCCGGCATTTCGGAAAATGAACTTAAATTTATTTGGGATAGGTTCTATACTGTTGATAAAGCCAGAAGCGGTGAAAAAACAGGTACAGGCTTAGGTTTATCAATAGTAAAGAGTATAATCGATCAGCACGGTGAAACAATTAACGTTAAAAGCGTTATAAATGAAGGAACCGAATTTACATTTACCCTTCGTGGAGGAGAATAGTTATGCGTGATGACTTTTTTGAAGAAAGAAAACATAATGGCGTAAGTATAACACTTATCATCGTTTTAATGCTTATTGTTGCAATGGCAAGTGCAATGGCGGCTTACTTCTTTATTCCTAAAACAGATAATGCTAAAGATAAGCAAGGCGCACAAACCACAACCGTTGTAAATGAAAAGATTATCATTGATGGTAGTATTGAGGATGCTTTTACATCTTTATATGAAAATAATTGTGATGCCGTCGTGATTATTGAAGGTTATATTATTCAAGACGGTGTAGAAGTTCCTTATCTTCAGAGCTCCGGATTCATTGTTTCTGATGATGGCTATATTTATACAAATCATCATTGTGTTAATGATATTGATAAAATCGTTGTAAGACTTTATAATGGAAAACAATACGTTGCTGAATTTGTTGGCGGTGATGAGCGTACAGAAGTTGCAGTAATCAAAATTAACGATGATAAGCCTTTTAAAAAGGTGTTGTTAGGTGATTCTGATAAGCTTAAAGTTGGTCAGTATGCTATTGCAATAGGTGCGCCTATGGGTTATGAATATTCAATGAGTGTAGGTGTTGTCTCAGCGCTTGAAAGAGAAATTGATTCACAGGGTTTCAGATACAAAATGCTTCAGGTTGATACTGCCTTAAACTCAGGCACAAGTGGAGGTCCTCTCTTTAACTCAAGTGGTGAAGTTATAGGAATAAACACAATGAAACCTTCCTCATATGGTTCAAATGTTGAAGGTTTAGGTTTTTCGATTCCGATAAATGTAGCAAAGAAAATAGCTGATGAGCTTATTGCGACCGGAAAAGTAACGCGTCCTGCCATTGAAGCTACCGTTGGTAGTTATGCAGGCGAAAATGGTGGTGTGCTTGTTGCCGAAGTTGTTGCGGGTGGTGCGTCAGATAATGCAGGAATTAAAGCAAATGACATTATCGTTAATTTTAATGGTACGAAAATTAAATCAGTAAAT
>JAZOMK010000317.1:0-3239 GCA_045653985.1 Clostridia bacterium
AGCTTATAATAACGCTTTTAAGGACAGATACGCCCATAGAAACCAAAACGCTTTCGGAAAACGAAACCATAATACAGCAGGCAACCAAATATATACAAGAAAATTTATCAGAAGAAATTACACTAAAAAAACTTGCTGAAACTTATGCAATGAGCGAAAGCCACTTTTCACGCACGTTTAAACAATATACGGGCGTAGGCGTTTCAAAATATATTAAGCTTACAAGGCTAAGGCAAAGTGAAAAGCTTTTAAACGAAAATAAATATTCGGTAACCGCCGTTGCCCTTAAATGCGGATTTTCAAACAGCAACTATTTTATAAGTGAATTTAAAAAGCACAAGGGCATAACACCATTAAAATACATCGCAATAAACAAAAAGGGGAAATAATTATGGTTAAAACAGAAAAGGTAATTCAGTTTGGCGAAGGCGGATTTTTACGTGGTTTTGCCGATTGGATGCTTCAATTTGTAAATGAAAATACTGATTTTGCAGGTAGTGTTGTAGTTGTACAGCCTATCGAAAAGGGAATGTGCGAAACACTTTCTAAGCAAAACTGCCAATATACCCACGTATGCCGCGGCAAGGAAGGCATCATCACTAAAAAAATTGATGTAATTTCCCGTTGCGTAAATCCGTATGATGATTTTAACAGCTATATGCAGTTAGCAGAAAATCCTGATTTCAGATTTATTATTTCAAACACCACAGAAGCAGGTATCGCCTATAACGCTGACGATAAAATTACCGACGCGCCTTCAAAAAGCTTCCCTGCAAAAGTTACCCAATTATTATATAAGCGCTTTTCGTTAAAATTAAATGGTTTTGTTTTTCTGCCTTGCGAGCTTATCGACCGCAATGGTGATAACCTTAAAAACTGCATTTTAAAAACAGCAAAAAATTGGAATTTAGGCAAAGATTTTGAAAATTGGATTGAAAAGGAAAATATCTTCTGTAATACCCTTGTTGACAGAATAAACACAGGCTTCCCTAAGGACGAAAACATCGAGCTTGGCTACGTAGACAATATGCTTAATACCTCTGAGTATTTCCATTTATGGGTAATTGAAGGCTATGATAAGCTTTTTGAAGAAATCCCCTTTGATAAATGCAATCTTAACGTAATACTTACCAATGAACTTGAGCGTTATCGCACAAGAAAGGTGCGCATTTTAAACGGTGCCCATACTTCGATGGTAGCATATGCTATGCTTTCAGGCATCGAAACGGTTAAAGATTGTATTGAAAATGAAACCATGTTAAAGCATCTTAGTAAATGCGTTTTTGAAGAAATTATCCCAACGTTGGATTTACCGAGGGAAGAACTTTTAACTTATGCCAATGATGTTATAACGCGTTTTTCAAACCCATATATAAAGCATTATCTTGCATCAATTTCACTTAACTCAATAAGCAAGTTTAAAGTGCGTGTTTTGCCGTCAATTATCGAATACATAAAGCGCTTTAACAAGATGCCCGAGGCACTTATTTTATCTTTGGCAAAGCTTATCGAATTTTATAAAAACGGCACACCAAACGATGATGCTGAAATCATTAAATTTATAAAAGAACATTCAATAAAAGAAATTTTAGCAAACAAAGCTTTCTGGGATGAGGATATCTCATATTTAACTGACGAAGTTATTAAGGATGGAGAATAATTATGATAATAAACAAAAACGATAACGTTTACGTTAATATTGAAAACGGCCATAAATACGCACTTTGCGATATAAAAAAAGGCGAAAACATTATAAAATACGGGCAACCTATAGGTCATGCAACTGAGGATATTAAAAAAGACGACCACGTACACGTACACAATTTAAAAACCAATCTTTCAGGTAAAATCGAGTACACTTACACTCCTTTTGAAAATAACTTTTCTATAGAGGATAGCTCCCTTTATTTTATGGGATATATCCGCGAAAATGGAGACGTTGGTATAAGAAACGATATTTGGATTATAAACACCGTTGGTTGCGTAAACAAAACGGCAAAAAAACTTTCGGAGCTTACAGGCGCAAAGTGTTTTGAACATCCCTTTGGCTGTTCACAGTTAGGCGGCGACCAAGAAATTACTCAGGCAATTTTAAAAGGCATGGTAAATCACCCCAATGCCGCAGGTGTTCTGGTGCTTGGGCTTGGTTGTGAAAATAATAATATAGAGGTATTTAAAAAATATCTTGGTTCATATAACGAAAATCGCGTTAAATTTTTAAACGCGCAGGATGTTGAGGATGAAATTGCCGAAGGCATAGCCATCATCAATCAATTAAAAGAATATGCTAAAAATTTCAAGCGTGAAAAAGTTAATATCTCAAAATTAAAAATTGGGCTTAAATGTGGCGGAAGCGACGGTTTTTCAGGCATCACCGCCAACCCCCTTGTAGGCAGACTTTGCGATAAGCTTGTATCTTTAGGCGGTAGCTGTGTTTTAACTGAAGTCCCTGAAATGTTCGGTGCTGAACATTTGCTTATGGCGCGCGCTTTAAATGAAGACGTTTTTAATAAAACAGTAGATTTAATAAACAATTTTAAAGCATATTTTGAAAGCCACAATCAGGTGATTTATGAAAATCCTTCACCGGGCAACAAAGAGGGCGGAATAACCACTTTAGAAGAAAAATCTTTAGGTTGCGTGCAAAAAGGTGGACTTTCACCTGTTGTTGACGTCCTTAATTATGGCGATACCCTTACCAAAAACGGTCTTTCGCTATTAAACGGGCCGGGAAATGATATTGTTGCCGTTACAAATCTTATGGCATCAGGTGTACATATAATACTTTTTACAACGGGCAGAGGTACGCCTTTAGGAAGTGCAGTCCCCACAGTAAAAATCGCAACAAATAAAAATCTTGCAACAAAAAAATCAGGATGGATTGATTTTGATGCTTCGCCTACTTTAGATGGTAACGAGCTTACAAATGAACTTCTTGATTATATAATCTCAGTTGCCAATGGCGAAGAAACAAAAAATGAAATAAACGGCTATGCAGAAATTTCAATTTTTAAAGATGGCGTAACGTTATAATGACTATGTTGATGTCGAAATAGGCAAAAGCCTTATTTCGACTGCGAATTCGTTGAATTCGCAATCAATTACCAAAGGTAATTGAACATATTCATTGCAAAGATATCGAAGTTGCAAAAAACGTTTTAAGATGTTTTTTGCAACGTAAAGCCGATTTCTATCGGCTTTGTCGAGAAATTTAATCAATTTCTCGACATTTGATAATC
>JAZOMK010000318.1:0-2745 GCA_045653985.1 Clostridia bacterium
TATAAATCGACTTAAATCTGTTACTTGCTAACTGCGTTGAATCTTTTATTAAATCAACAGAATTCCCTAATCTTTTCAAAAAGCCTTGATCATAATAATTTAAAACAATCAAGCTCCTCGTAGGACAAACAACCCATCTCTTTTTTGCATTTTCCGCATTACTGGAAAGTGAAAGCACGTTATTATCAACTGCCAAATATAAATCAGACTCTATACGTCGATTTAGTAAAGGCATAATTATTTTTTCTGCATCATTATAAATTTCAAATTCCCAACATTGTTCATATGCTCCTGTAAAACCAGCCAAAGAAATCCCTGAAACTACGTTAGTTTCTGCATTGTAAATAACATTTAAAGCTTTGTTGTCTTGAAGAGATACTATACTATATTGCAAACTTCCTTCATATGTAATTTGCCATTTTTGGCAAATATTATCGTTTTCCTCATCAAGTTCTCTAAACACATCAACTACTGGCATGTTATTATCATTCTCTAAATACTGCTTTGAATTCTCATTTTTTATAAAATACGTGCCATCCGGAATGCTTTTTACCCACACAGTACAGTAAGAACGTTCATCACCATAAGATGCAGTTATAGTAACTCTACCCGGAGCCTTTCCTGTAACCCTGCCACTATCATTTACAATAGCAACAGAGGGATCTGATGATGTGTAACTAACGCCTGTCGATATATTCGCAGTAAGTTGCTTTGATTGTCCGATATCCAAAATCATTTCCGCAGGAATTATTGATAATGCCGTATGATGCGGAACAGTACGCACCAAAGTAACATCATCAAAATATACCCCCTGTGCTTCTGCTGGTGCAAGCAAATCAATACACAAATACATCAATCCTGTATCATTAACGATATCGCGACTCGTTACTGTGAATGTTCCGCTAAAATATTTCCATTGCCCTTCAGTTAACTTTGATGCATGCGTAACAGCGCAATAATAATTACTTCCATATGCATTCATAAAAGAAGTTCCTGCATTGCCACGCAGTAAAAGTCGTGTATAATTATCATTGTCATCATCACTAAGGCTATCTGCCATAATATACGCACTTAGCTGATATACACCCGGACCTGTGTTTTTTATATAATTGTAAAAATTTATTGAAGGACTATCCCACGAATTTGCCCTATCGCTTATCTTTAAAGACTTAGTTCCGCTATATGCAATTCCGTCTGATATTGATATATCTCCACCCCAAGGTTCATACCAACCGGATGTATTATTATCTTCAAAACTATTTGTCTATACATTACCTACCGCAAGCGCAAGAACGCCCGAAATAAATGACAACGCAAGTGCCAACGCAACAAAAAAAGCAAGTAATTTTTTCATAAACAAATTTTCCTTTCTTTAAAAACATTAAATATTATTCCAAAATCCGTTTCCTCTCTGCATTGGACTCACCCCTTTCTTTTTCGTTAATAATATTATAATGTCTTATTAACAAAATGTTAACATTTTTTCTTTATCATTGTCATTTTTCGGCTCAACTCACGTAAGATGCGACCATTTAGGGTCGTTTTTTAAGTGCCACCTAACTACTTTTTGTCGCCAATTACAAACTGCCCCGCAAAAGCAGGGCAGTAGGCTTTACTTAAACACATGCACACCGTCAAGATTGATGTCGCTTATTTCAAAAGTATAACTATCAGCCCAAATAGTGAACTTCATATAATATGAATCACTTATTTGAGTATATTGGCTAAAAAATTTTTTTCTTCCGTCGTTAAGATATTCTGCCTTCAAGCGCACTCCCACACCATCAATTTCCCAATTAGGCTGCTCGGTGGATATTATCCTGTTTCCCATCTTTTCTTTGTGAACATACTCTACGTAATACTTAATCCCATCTATTTTAAAGTAAAATTCATAACGTCCAAGAAAACCGCCCGTCGCCTTTCTCAATCCGTTTTTGGAATAACGTATTTCAGGTTTAAAAATAGTAGCTTTGTACTCATCAGGCATTTTATCACTATCAAAAGTAGGATAACAGCCTTCATCCAGATTATTTTTTACTTCTTCCAAAGTATAATCATAAAACATATACGCCTTTTTGTATCCTACGTTGCCATAATATCTCGAAAAATCTCCATCAGATTCCAGATCACTATTCAAAAATGCTATAAATTGCTGAAATTCCTCAACCGAATTTAATGTTGTGCTTGCTCTAGGAGGTATGTAGTTCGCGTTATTTTCAGAATCATTTGCAGGCGTTACGGATGGTGCAGGTGAAGAAGTTACAGTATTTAACGTTTCGTTTTTTTCCACACTACAACCGCAAAACATACCGCACACCAGCAGTAAAGAAATTATCCGTTTAAACAACAAAATCATCCTCCTTTTTTTCAGCTTTCTTTTTCGTTATTAATATTATAATATCTTATCGCAGCAATGTCAATATTCTTCCCTTATCATTGTCATTTTTCGACTCAACTCACGTAAGATGCGACCATTTAGGGTCGTTTTTTAAGTGCCACCTAACTACTTTTTGTTTCCAATCACCAATTTTATCCCACCCCTTTTTACTGTAATATTTGTGAAATGCTTTAGCATCAACCAAACTTGCACCAACACTCATAATAAAATTTTCTACCTCCTCAACAGTTGGCGCTGACGGCTGTGCCTCTCCCCCAAAAGGCACAGGCAAGCCAATAGCGGCAAAAAGCTCAGGGGGTATTTCTTCTTCAAGGGGTATTTCTTCTTCCGGAGGAATAATAACCAAA
>JAZOMK010000319.1:0-4094 GCA_045653985.1 Clostridia bacterium
ATATTTTTGTTGATGATGTGCCCGTAGCTCAAAAGTACGTTAATTTCCATAAAGGCTTGGCTGAATTCGTCGAGCTTGAGAAAAAACTCATCAACTACCGCTTCTTAAAATTAGGAACAGCTTATAGGAAAGCGACAGCTGAAGAAATCAAAGAATGGCGAGAATATCAAATTAAAATCCGCAAGGAACATCCAGAAATTGACCAAATATATGCACAGTTAAATAATAGTAGTAAAGCGGATAAAAATTGATAGACTATGCAAGAGTTCGAATTCATACGCAAAAACGGCAAAAATATCTTTTTTGTAGCCCATAGACAAAAAAGAAGTAACTTTTGGCAGACAAAAGTTACTTCTTTTTTTATCCAAGCCGCAGGCTTGGTATATCATCACCGCGCGAAGTGCGGTGTATATCATCAGCCCCTATGGGGCTGTATCTCATCACGCGTCAGCGTGTATATCATTGCCGTAGGCGTATATCATCACGCGCCAGCGTGTATATTACCTGCGGCTTGATGATATACCGCAACAAGTTGCGGATGATATGCAAAACTACGTTTTGATGATATACAACGGCAAGCCGTTGATTTGTTTTCGAAAATATGGTATAATGCGTTTGAAAGGAGCGGTTTATATGACGAAAAATTATTTGTTGACCTATGCAGAACAGCTTTCAACGGATGTTGAGTTGCTTTGTCAAAACATAAAAGCACCATCCAATACTCTTTTCCAAATTCGTAAAAGTTCCAGTAGCATTTATGCCAATATTCGTGAAGCCAATTACGGACAAAGTAAGGCAGATATGCTCTCAAAATTTGAAATTGCACTCAAGGAATGTAGTGAAACCGAAGGATGGTAACAACTGTTGTTCAACACACAGATAATAAATGAGGAAACTTTCAAATCTCATCGTAATCTTTGCGGTAGAATCAGACAAATTTTAATTGCAAGTTGTAAAACACTAAAGGAGAATGTGAAATGATAGGTCAAGTGGTCACCGTTATTGTGGATCGCCCCCTTGGTAGCCGTCATCCCAAATATGAAGATATTTATTACCCTGTAAATTACGGTTATGTAGATGGAATTATTGCTGCTGACGGCGAAGAACAGGATGCATATATATTGGGTGTCGACCATCCGGTCAATGTGTTTACAGGCACCGTTGTTGCAATCATTCATCGTTTTAATGATATAGAGGATAAATGGGTAGTTGCTCCTGCAAATATGATATTTTCAAAGGAAGAAATTATTAAACAGACCTGTTTTCAAGAACAATATTTTGATATTGAGGTCAGTATATAATACCTTCCACGTACCTAATAGCTTTTCTTTTCCCTGTTTGCGCACCGTTTTACTGTTCTTACGCAAAACAAAAAGTATTTTACGCAAAACCAATGGTGCGTTTTTCTTTTTTAGGGATAGGCGGGGCGATAATGTCTTCAGACTTTATAGTTGTAATTTCTTTGGTGGTGATATCGTTAAAGTCATATTGGATAAGGCGAGTTGCTTGATTCATTTTTGCTTGTTCAATAATGTTGCGCACGTATCGACCGTTACCAAAATCACTTTGTTTCAGCGCAGAAGTAAAGATATCTTCAAGCTTCAAAATGGCGTCATCTTCAATGGTGATGCCTTTGTTTTTGCTAATTAAACGTGCGATGTCGCAAAGCTCTTTGGCATTGTAATCATCAAAAGGTACGTGGAATGCAACGCGCGAGCGCAAACCTGGATTCTTTTGTAAAAATGATTCCATTTCTTTTGGGTAACCTGCGAAAATAACAACAACATCGTCGCGGTGATTTTCCATTTCCTGAACGATAGTATTTATTGCTTCATCACCGTAAGAACCGCTATGACCATCAACAAGGGAATAGGCTTCATCGATAAACAAAACACCGCCAGATGCTTCTTGGAATTTTTCTTGTACGGTTTGTGCTGTCCAACCAACATACTTGCCAACAAGGTCGCCCCTGCCAACTTCAACAAGATGACCTTTTGAAATAAGGCCATTATCACGCATAATTCGTGCAAAAAGCCTTGCGACAGAGGTTTTTGCCGTTCCGGGATTGCCCGAAAATACCATGTGCATGGCGGGGTTGTCCCTTTTTAAACCTTTTTCTTCATAAAGTTTCTGGATTTTATAGTAATTAAGTGCTTTTTGTATAACTGATTTTGCTTCACTTAAACCTATCATTGATTGAAGTTCATCATAAGCACAGCCTTTAGGCTTGTTTCTTACAACTTCTTCTTTAGCAACGGCAAAATCTTTGTATTGGGGGAAAATGGTGGTTTTTAATTTTTTGTTGTACCACTCGTCAAAAATATTGCGAAGGTCGGGGGCAAGATATTTTTCGTTTTCGTCTACTTTAGAAAAAAGCGTTTTGTCGGTGCGTATGTGTTTTTCTTTTGCCAGCATTTTTAAAAAATCACAAGCCTTTTCGCAGGCAACAAGGTCTTCTTCTAACTCAATGAACGTCATATTGCCAAGATTCTCATAAAAAATTGACTTGAATTTTTTACATTCGCGGGGGAAACAGATTATGGTTAATACGTCGTTATGATAGTGTTTTGCTGTTTCGCAAATAGTTTCTATTGTATATCTATCACCACTTGCAAAACCGTTTTCTTCCGAAAAATTGCCTGAGAGATAACGTATTACAACTGCGCCACCTGCACACATTTTATATAATGAGTCAAAAGCATGACGCGAAACAGAATCGCCGGGCTTAAAATCAAGAAAAGCATATCGGCGGCTACGCAATCTGTTGTTTAAGTATAATGCTTGCAAAAGCGTCTTACATGCCTCACGCCTTACATCTATATCATCAGTATGAAACATATAATGTACGGGATGACCTTGCGCTTTTTCTTTGGGGGCAAACTGAAAAATGCGGTCCAGTTCAGGAATAAAGGTTTGGTTAAGTAAATGCTTTTTTGCATGGCCGTAAATTGCTTTTTTTGTGCGTGATTCGATAAGATTTTCGCCCAAAGTCAGGTGTCTTGTGCGCCTTATTGCATTAAAACCGAATTTTTCAAGAATGTCGCAATTATCGTCAATAAAGTCCATATTATTTGCACAATCCAGTAATGATTCAATGGTGTTTATGGTTACTTCTTCTAAAGTAAAATTGTCAACTTGATATTCAAGGTATTTTAAAAAATGTGTTGATTTTTGCTCTACTAAAGTTTCATCATCAGTTATAATGCCTAAAGTTAAAAGCTCATTGGTTAAATCAGCAACAAAATAAAAGGAGGTGCTGTTTGCAAAACGCTCGTTAAATTCTTTGCATTTGATTTTTATTTTGTGTGCTTTTGCACGGAATTCACGACGATGGGCGCCCCTGTCTTCGGTTTCATCAACATTATCAGCGGGTATTAGACACTCAACTTTATAAAACAACATAATTTAATCCTCCACGAAATAATTATATTGATATTATAAACATATATATGTCCTTAAAATGGGACATTGAAAAAGAAAAGACACAAAAAACGACAAAAATTTTAAGTTTTTGTGTACAAAAGATTATTTTAGTGTTATAATGTAAAAGTCTTTAGGACTAACAAAAGAATATTTAAAAGGAAAATATTTGTATGTTAAAAGAATTTTTTGGTTTTGGCGGCTATACAAGAGAGGCTGAAGGTTGGTTTTCGTGGCAACATATTACCTTTGTAACATCGCTTATGGTAATTATGATTGGCCTTGCGGTCATATTTGGCAGAAAAAACAAAGACAGGGATGATAAAGCAAAAAATAAGGCACTTATATGGGCGGCCATCCTTATTGATGCTTTTGAAATTTTTAAGATTGTTATGATGTATTGGCGTGGCGGAGATACAAGAGTATTTTTGCAGGAGCTTCCTTTGTTTATGTGCAGTATTCAACTTATAACAATACCTCTTGCGGCATTTTCAAAGGGCAGGATAAGGGAGGCAAGCCTTGACTTTGTATTTATGTTCGGCATTTTAGGTGCAGTTATGGGCACATATATGGCGGCACAAAACTATGGCACATATCCCGTTATAAGCCTTGATAACGTAGTTTCGGGTATAACACATTCCATTTCAGGATTTGCATCTTTATATATTGGAATA
>JAZOMK010000320.1:0-1698 GCA_045653985.1 Clostridia bacterium
CTCATCCGTTCACCTGTCGTTGGATGATTTATCTCTAATATATACGAATGCAACATCTGCCCCTCAAGATTAAACCTATTCTTTTTAAAACCATATTCAGGATCACCCAGACACGGATGCCCCACCGATGCCAAATGCACACGTATCTGATGTGTTCTGCCGGTATTAAGTTTGCACTCAACCAAAGCATAATCTTTAAATTGGCTAAGAAGTTTGAACTCAGTACTTGCAAATTTGCCTTCATTTTCACTTCTGTATATCGCCATTTTTTTACGATCATTTTTACTTCTACCAATATAATTTTCAATTAAAAAATGCTCTTCTTTAAAAACACCTTCAGCTAATGCCAGATATTTTTTTAAGCAACTTCTGTCTTTAAATTGTTCCGCAAGTAAATTATGTGCAACATCATTTTTTGCAATTATAATTAAACCTGATGTGTTTTTATCAAGACGATGAACAATGCCCGGGCGCAGCATACCATTTATGCCTGAAAGATCTTTTATATGGTACATAATTGCATGTACCAACGTGCCCGAATAATTACCATGTGCAGGATGAACAACCATGCCTTGTGGCTTATTTATTACAGCAATATCCTTATCTTGATATATTATATCAATAGGTATATCTTCAGGGATAATATCTATTTCCTCTGGTTCACCGCCGATAATCTGAATAACATCACCAACAAAAATCTCTTGTTTTTTTGTCGCAGGCAAATCATTTATTAAAATTTTTTCTTCTTCAATCAGTTTAACGCATTCATTTCTTGAAAGTTCGCTAAACTTTGACGCAATATAAGAGTCTGCCCTTTTGGCATTTTCTTCTGCTACAAAAGACGTTTCTTTCATTCTGATTCCGCTTTCTTTTTTGGTGGATACATTTTATCATGAATAAACATAATGTAAACGCCAAGCATAATGACACCAATAACGACAAATATATCAGCCACGTTAAAAACAGGGAAAGAATATCCCGTTATCGTATCAATAAGTGTTACATCAATGAAATCCCTTACAACACCAATAATAACGCGATCAATTAAATTTCCTATTGCGCCACCTAAGATAAATGCAGACGAAAGCTTCAACAAAATATGTTTTTTAGGATATCTTGTTAAAAGAAAAATGCCACCTGTACAGACAAGCAAAGTAATAATTAAAAAGAACAATCTTTGGTTTTTCAAAATACCAAACGCGGCACCTTCATTAAGGACATATGTAAAAGAAAAAACATCGTCAATCAAAACGGTTGATTCATATTTTTCTAACATACCATTTATAATAGGTGCGCTTGAATCAACAAAAAAACCAACAACTAAAAGTTTAGAAAGTTGATCAACTAAAAAAACAACTAATGCAACTATAGCAATAAATAACATATCAATACCTATATTTTAAAAGATTAACAATTTCATCAAGTAAATCGCCAAATATAAACAAATTTTTTGAAGCAAGATAAGAAATCAAATAAATAAAAAATGCACCAACAATAAGAAAACCTACTGCATTTCCAACACCTTTAAAGAAACCTGCAATAAAATTATTAACAATAATTCGCTTAGTATCCGTTAGATAATACAAATAATCACGCAATACTGACCAGGCAATAATGCGTGATGTCTTTGTAGTTACAATTTTTGCTTTCTTCAAAAAAATCACCAAAAATATTTTACGCGATATTTCAAAAAATTAT
>JAZOMK010000321.1:0-3802 GCA_045653985.1 Clostridia bacterium
TATTTTCTGTGTTAGGTAAACAAATACAGAATTCAACAATTTTATTTTTTCGTGGGTTCGGTTTTACGTTGCGCTTATATTGTTCGGGGGAGAGGAGCTGTGAAAGTAGGCTGTCCAAAGAAACTTCGCCCCAAGTACCGCGTACTTTTACGTTGGAAAGTGCCGATTTTAAATCACCTACGCTGGAGGCAAGGTGTTGCATTTCACCTAAGCCCTTATAAACGTTTTCTAACTGCTTACCTACCGTTGAGAAGCTTTCACTAAGTCGTTTTTCAAGGGTGGAAGAAAGTTTTTCGTCAACTGTTTCACGCATTTTTTCAAGCTTTTCGGCATTGTCTGTTTGAATTGAACGAAGGTTGTTTTCCATAGTCCTTCGCATTTCATCAAGTTGGCGCCTTTCTTGTTCTGAAGCATCACGTTGCGCTTGTGAAAACTCTTTCATTTGATTCTGTAAAAGCGTAATTTGCTGATTTACCGTATTGTTTACAGCAGTATTATAGTTTGCTAAGGTAGAATTCAATTCTCTTCTTAAGTCGCTGTTTTGCTGTAAAATCATATTTTTGAGATTTTCATTTTCCTTTTTTATAGCA
Organism: Clostridia bacterium; assembly: GCA_045653985.1. GTDB lineage: Bacteria > Bacillota > Clostridia > Christensenellales > QALW01 > UMGS1322. The sequence continues at coordinate 591 of JAZOMK010000321.1, forward strand.
TTATCAGCATCTTTTGAGTTCAGCTTTTTCAATATTATAATCAAAAAAGCCGAGGTAATCAAAAGTAAGATTAAAAGTAAGATTATAATGATATATTCCATCAGTTCTCCTTGTTTACAAGTGCTTTATATTGGCTCATGTTAAGCTCATAATAAATGCCTTTTAAATCCATAAGCTCTTGGTGTGTACCTTTTTCGGCAATGCCTTTATTTGCGATGCACATTATTTGATTTGCACGTTTTATGGTTGAAAGTCTATGTGCAATAACAAAACTTGTTCTGTTTTCTAAAAGCTTTTGTAAAGCACGTTGAATCTGCATTTCCGTCTGTGTATCAATGGATGAGGTTGCTTCATCAAGTATAAGAATTTTTGGATCTGCAAGGATAGCACGCGCAAAGGATAAAAGCTGTCTTTCACCTGAAGAAAGCCCTGCACCGCGCTCTTCAAGTACGGTATAATAGCCTTTAGGCAGCGCTTCAATAAAATCAGAGGCATAAATTTTTTCAGCAGCTGCAATACATTCTTCATCTGTTGCGTCAGGTTTGCCGTAACGTATGTTATCAATAACTGTGCCTGAGAATATAAATGAGTCCTGCATCATAACGCCAACTTGTGTACGCAGGGAAGATAGCGTAACGTCTCTAACATCATGACCATCAATTTTAACACTACCGCCTGTTACGTCATAAAAACGCGAAAGTAAGTTTACAACGGTAGTCTTTCCTGCACCGGTAGGACCTACGAATGCAATCATTTCACCGGGTTTTACGGTAAAGGAAACGTTCTCAAGAATGTTATTTTCATTGTCATAAGAGAAAGTAACATTTTTGTATTCAACAGCACCCGTAATATCGGGTAAATCGTATGCGTTTTCAGCATCTTTGATATCAGCGGGGGTGTCGATGGTTTCAAAAATACGTTCAATATTACCTGCCGCTTCGCTGAACTGTGTAAAAATACTTGTAAATGATGATATAGGTTGCCAGAAACGGGACATATATGAAGTGAATGCTGTAAGTGCGCCGAGCGTCATATTTCCATCAGCAATAAAGCCGATAGCAAAGAAGTAAACCAAAATAGTACCTAAAGTTGAAAGAATATCAACGGCAGGTCCCATTGAAGAGCTGGCAAGGTGAAATCTGATCCATTGAGCATTAGTATCATCATCAAGTCTTATAAGTTCCTTACTGTTTTTCTCTTGTCTGTTAAAAGCTTGTGTAACGTATATTCCCATGAGGTTTTCGTGTAAATAAGCAGTACGGTTACTTGCTTTTGTTCTTACACGACGGGACCATTTTTCGATAACTCGCTTCATTGCAACAATAAAAGTACAAAGGGGGATAAGTATTGTAAAACTTACAAGAGTAAGGCTTACGTTCATCGAAAACAGTATAACCACAATACAGATAATTGTAAAAAGATCAACAATAAGCTGTATAAGTGAACTTGATAATAAGTTTGCAAGTCCGTCAACATAGGATGTTATTCTAACAAGAATCTTACCTGCGGGGCGATCATCAAAATACTTAAAATCAAGGCTTTGTACGTGTTCGAAAATCTCTTTTCGTATGTCGTGGATAGTAAAATGACCAAGTTCGGTTATTATAAGAACGCGCTTAGATGCTAAGAATACGTCTAAAAATAATACCAACGAAACAAGTCCTATACCTAAGAAGACTGCTGATACGTTGCCTTCGTAGGCGCCACCATCGGTAAGTACATTATCAATAAGCCATTGTACAAGCAGCGGCCATATAAGGGAAACAAGAACGTTTATAATTAGTAATGAAAGACCAAGTATAAATTTCTTTTTGTAAGGAAATGTGTATTTTAGCAAACGCTTCAATAAGCCAACGTTAAGTTTTTTAGCTTCTTGTTCGTCATCCATATATCTGTTACGTGCCATATATCGCCACCTCCTTTACATTGCTTCAAGAGCAGTAGAATATTGCTCTTTGAAAATTTCGTAATAGCGGCCTTGTTTATCAACAAGCTCTTGATGGGTACCACGTTCAATAATTTCGCCTTTTTCAAGCACAATAATTTCATCACAGTCTTTAACCGATGAAATTCTGTGTGCGATTATTATGCGGCTTTGCTTTGAATAATCATTTTTAAGTTGCTTGTAAAGTGCTTCTTCAGTCTCCATATCAAGGGCGCTTGTGGCATCGTCAAATATAAGAATGGGGGAGTTATATAAAAGCGCTCTTGCAATAGAAATTCTTTGCTTCTGTCCGCCTGAAAGTCCCATTCCGCGCTCACCAACGATTGTATCATATTCATCAGGTAATTTTGATATAAAACTGTGTGCCTGTGCTACTTCTGCACACTTGATTACATCTTCATATGTGGCTTCAGGATGACCAAATGCTATGTTTTTTGCAATGGTATCGGAGAAGAGGAAAACGCCCTGCAAAACGGGTGAAAAACACGAACGCAAAGTTGTTAAATCCATGTCTTTTACGTTAATTCCGTTAATCATAACTTCGCCGGTTGTAACGTCAAAGAAACGCGCCATGATATTTGTAAGCATTGTTTTACCGCTGCCGGTTGTACCGATAACGCCCAATGTTTTACCCTGAGGTAAATCGATGCTTATGTTGCTAAGAATTTTCTTGCCTTCATGTGAAAATGAAACGTCGGTTAATTTAAGATCAACCTTTGTTATGTCGGGTTTTTCTGCATCAGGTTTTGATGAGATTGTTGAGCCAAGACTAAGTACCCTGAAAACTTTTTCAGCACTTGTTGCTGCCTGCTGTGTAACGTTTATCCAATGGTTTGCTTGCTGGAAAGGTACGAGGATATAGTTGATATAACCTGCAACTGCAATGAATTCAGCAAGAGTCATATCACCGTTGATAACCAATAACGCATTAACAAGAGTAAGCAAGATGTTAGGTAAATAACCTATAATGGCAACTGGTATATATTCACGACACCAATATACCATATAGTTAATGGCGTGGTATCTGAAACCTGCGTTTTTCTCAGCAAATTTCTTCTTTTCTTGCTCTTCTTGTGCATATGCTTTAACAATACGTATGCCGTTAAGGTTTTCTTGTGTAACCATGCTTAAATCAGCACTTGATTCACGAACAAAATGATACCATTTGAAGAAGATTTTGCCCATTCGCTTTGACATTATGAAAAGGGGAACGGTCATAACGTAAGCAGTAAGAACCATAATAGGACTCATCTGCCATATCATAACA
>JAZOMK010000322.1:0-2459 GCA_045653985.1 Clostridia bacterium
AAAAAAATCGGCTGAAAATTCAGCCGATTCTTTTTTTACATTTTTACAAGTTTTTTTACTAACGGTATTTTTGAAAGTATCCACGATGTGCTAAATGATACTACCGCAACTACTATAAAGGATGCAAGCAAATATAATATGCAGTTTCCGTTATAAGGGATAATCCAGTTAAATGCGGTTAAAACCATAATATGAGTGATATAACAGCCAAAGGTTAATTTTGAAAGCAGATTTACAAGCTTTTCTTTTACCTTAAATTTAATATTGTTTAACGCAAGGAACACACTTATGGAATATAAGAAAACAAAGATATTAAGGTTATTATAGCCGTTATTATAATCGCCCGTAAAGTATACGGTTAAAATGATAGCCAACAATGATATTGCGCCCAATATGTAAATGGTGTTTTTTGCCCATTTCTTTTCTATCTTTACGTGAACGATATACCAGCCGGCTAAAAAATACGTTACGTACCCGCAGAAGAAATCAAGGTGGAAGTTATCGAGCCACGTTTTTGCAAAATAGCCTTTTTCAGCCCCACAAAGCATGGTGATTACAGGTGTAAAGAACTGTGCCAGCGATGATATTACTATAAAAAATAAAACCAAAGATTTATTTTCAGGTGAAACAAACTTCTTTAAGAAAGGTGTTATCATGTAAATACCGATAATTACGTAAAGATACCACATATGATGGTGGCCGTTAAGTATATCTTTTACAATGTTTCCGCTATCTATCGCATCTCCTGCCATTAAAGGAAGGGCAATATTATAAACAAGTGAATATATAACAGCCCAGATTACCGTTGTAACCACAATATTTACAATGTACTTTGTCAAAATATTTTTTATGGTAAATTCCCTGTTCTCATTTAAAAACAACGAACCTGAAATCATAAGAAACATCGGTACGCCGATGCGCGATATGCTGTCAAACAAATTACCGCAGGCAAACTCAAAGGACGTTTTATCAAAGTCAGCCACAAAGTTTGCACTACAATGGGTTAAGATAACAGCAAATATCGCCAATATTCTTGCTATATCCAAAGAATAATTCCTGATAGATTTATCCATACAAATTCGCACCTCAAAATTTTTATATATAATATCATAAACTCTTTATTTACACAATAGTAAAATTTGCGTAAGAGATTGACTTTTGATTATTTATGTATTATACTTTCTGTAATTCATCGACAAAACGGAGGTTTTTTATGTACGAAAACATAAAAGTTATCGCAATGGATCTTGACGGCACGTTGACACAGCACAAAACGCCACTTAGCCAAGAGCATAGAGACGTTCTTTTTGCCCTTTCAAAAAAATATAAGCTTTTAATGGTTGGTGCAGGTCAGGTAATGCGCATTTTTAATCAGCTTGAGCAATTCCCCATTGATATTATCGGCAACTACGGTATGCAATATGGTGTTTATAACAACGGCAAAATGGATATTGTTTTTGATAAGACTGCACCTTGCGATAAAGCAGCCGTTACCGAAAAAATAAATATGTTAAGAAACAAGTACGGTTTTCTTGAATTTAAGGGTGAAACTGTTGAATTTCATCCTTCAGGCTGCGTAACATTTCCTATTTTAGGTACAAAGGCTGAGCAGGCAGACAAGCTCAGTTTTGATCCTGACAGAAAAAAGCGACGCAAAATTTATGATGACGTTGTTTCCGTTTTTAATGATTACTGCGTATTTGTAGGCGGTTCATCATCCTTTGATATGGCACCACGACCTTACGATAAATTCTACGCCCTCGATTTTTACTGTAAAGAAAATAATCTTTTGCACGAAAACGTTGTATATATCGGTGATGATTACGGTCTTGGCGGCAATGATGAAGCTGTTTATAAATCCGATTTCCCCTATATTACCATTGATAATTATCTCGATTTTCCTGAAAAAGTAAAGGAGTTATTGTAATGAATTATTGGACACAATCAAAAAATAACATTTTCGTTGCGGCACACAGAGGTTGGAAGGACAAGTATCCCGAAAACACTATGCTTGCTTTTAAAAAAGCACTTGAGCTTGATATTGACCAAATTGAAACGGATATCAGAATAACAAAGGACGGCGAACTTATTTTAATCCACGATTCTACCGTTGACCGCACAACAAACGGCACAGGCAACGTACATGAATTTACTTTTGAAGAAATAAGAAAACTCGACGCAGGCAACGGCAACCAAATTCCCACGTTAAGGGAGTTTTTGGAGCTTATAAAAGATCACCCAACCTTAACTATCGACCTCGAATTAAAGGTGTATCCACGAGATGGCTTTGAAGAGCTTTCCTATTACGGTTGCGATAAAACTATCGAAATGGTTGAAGAGTACAACCTTGCCGACAGATGCGTTTTTAATTCAGGCCACGGGGATCTTCTTAAATATATTCACCAAAAGTACGGCAACAAGTATAAAACCCACACCTACTTCCCTAATAACGAGCACCT
>JAZOMK010000323.1:0-5835 GCA_045653985.1 Clostridia bacterium
GGCGGTTATGATTTATTGCCTGAAGAAAAGATAGTTTTTGATATGCAGTATATTCAGAACCGTTCATTGTGGCTTGATATTAAGTGTGTATTAAAAACGTTTTTAATAGTATTTAATCATAAAGGTGCAAGATAGTATGAAGAAAGTGCTTATTATCACACCTTTTTTCTTTGATTATTTCAAGCGCATTAAAGAGGCACTTGAGGATAAAGGTGTTTTTGTAACTATAATTGATGAACGTCCTAAAAACAGCGCCCTTGCAAAAATTCTTATACGTAAGGATTTTAAATTGTATCATGGCGTAAGGGATAAGTATTTTTGGAATCTTCTTTCCTTAAAAGACGATTACGATTACGTTTTATATATTAAGTGCGAAGGTCCTACAAAAAATTCCCTTCACTTTTTAAAGGAGCATTTTACAAAGGCAAAGCACGTTTTGTATTTGTGGGATTCTGTGAAAAACGTTAAAAATATTGAAGATAAATTTCAGTATTTTGACAAAATATATTCCTTTGACCATAATGATATTTTAAAATATCCATTTATGGAGTATGCTTATTGGGGATATACCAAAGAGTTTGAAAATTCGTTGGTTCTGCCTGAATATGACCTTGCCTTTGTTGGTACGCTACATTCAATCCGTCCCAAAGTAATTGCTGATGTTGAAAAACAGTGTGCAGAATTAAATCTTAAATTCTATAAATACCTTTATATGCCGCATAAAATTGTATATTGGTATAATCGCCTTTTTAATCCTTACTTTAAAAACGTAAAGAAAAAGGATATAAACTTTAAGCCTCTTACAAGTGAAGAAACTATCAGCATTTACCAAAAATCAAAGGCGGTTCTTGATATTGAAAACAGCTATCAGTCAGGGGCGACAACACGTCTTGGCGAAATGATAGGCATGGAGAAAAAACTTGTTACTACCTTTAATTGCAAAAACATGGATTTTTACAATGAAAATAATCAGCTTGTGATTGATGCTGAAAATGCAAAAATAAATAAGGAGTTTTTTGAAACTCCTTATAAAAAAATCCCTGATGGAATTAAGAAAAAGTACAGTTTTGATAATTTTATAAAAGTTGTTTTTGACGGCACTCTTTAAGAGTGCTGTTTTTTATATTCAAGGGGCGTAAGCTGATACTTGCGTTTAAAAAGGCGGATAAGTCCTCCACTATCGGCAAAACCGCAGGAAATGGCACATTCTTCAACGGAACATCCTTTTAAAAGCATCTTTTTTGCATTTTCAAGGCGACACTCGGAAAGATATTCGTTAAAAGTGGTGTTAAGAAATTTTGCAAAATTACACAACAGCGTTGTGCGGCTTATATTTAAGGAATCGGCAATTATTTGTGCGGTGATTTTTTCACCATAGTTAAGGTTTATATATTCCATTGCTTCAATAAGATATTGGGGCAGGCGGTTGGCTGATTTTTTGTCAGAAAGCTCATAAAGATGGGAAAGCATATAAAAAATCATCAGTTTTTTTCTGAAAGCGGTTGTTTCCTTTTCGATATATGATATAAGACCTTCAAAGAAATCTGCCTGAGCAGTAGTCAAATATAATATAGCGCCATCGGGCAAAAATAGATTTTTTAATTCTTCCCAATGGGGCGTAACGTTTAAAACAAAATTTTCTTCAAAAAGCAGATAACTTCTTTTATAAAGCACGTCCGTTTTGCAGGAAATATAGTGTGGTGTGCGTGGCGCGGTGAGGATAAGGCAAGCACCATTAAAATCAGTTATTTGCCCATTTAAAAGAATTTTTATGTTGCCCGAATGTACAAGGTTTATCTCGTAAAAATCGTGAACGTGATAATTTTTTACGGAAGTTATAGTTCCCTTTTTTCTGTAAACGTGTACACCTGTCCAATCAGTACCTAAACCCAGTGGATAGTTTTGCATTAAAAATCACCTCTTTTGCATAATTCTAATATAAAATATTTGACAAGTCAAATAAAAGTTGAACTATTTGCATATTTTTTTGAATTATATGCAGTTGATTATTATGGTATATCGTATTATCATATTATCGAGGTGAAGAAAATGAAAACTATAAATTATAGTGTTGAACAGTTGAAAAATTTTTCTAACGTGATTTTTGAGAAATTCGGTTTTGCCAAAAAAGATGCTGAGAACATAACTGACGTATTGTTGCTTGCTGATTTATACGGTATAACGTCGCATGGTGTGCAAAGGCTTGTAAGATATCATAAAGCTATTGAAAAGGGCAGCATTGATGTTTCGGCTAAGCCTGAAATCGTCTTTGAAACTCCCGTTTCTGCAGTTATTGACGGCCATAAGGGCATGGGGCAGGTAATAGCAACTTACGCTATGGATCTTGCAATAAAAAAGGCCCAAAAGTGCGGTATGGCATTTGTAACGGTGCGCAATTCAAACCATTTTGGCATTGCGGGCTATTATTCTAAAATGGCTTGCGATAAAGGATTTTTGGGTATAAGCACCACGAACTCGGAATCCATTATGGTACATACAAATTCTCGCCAAGCGCTTTTAGGCTCAAATCCCATTGCTATGAGTATGCCTGCCGAACCTTATCCTTTCTGGTTTGATGCTGCAACAACGGTTATACCAAAGGGCAAGCTTGAAGTATATAATAAGGCGGATAAGCCTTTAAAAGATGGCTGGACCATTGATGAAAACGGCAATCCTTGTACTGATGCTGAAAAATCAATTAAGTGTATCGACCAAAAGCTTGGGGGAGGAATCCTCCCGGTTGGTAGTTTTCTTGAGGAGACGGGTAGCCACAAAGGTTATGGCTACAGCATGATTTGCGAAATCTTTTCAGCGGTGCTTTCAATGGGGGCAACTTCAAACCATCATGTGCGCAAACCCGGTGTTGGTGCAGGTACTTGCCACGGCTTTATGGTTATTGATCCTAACGTATTTGGCGATGGCGAAGCCATAAAAGAAAAACTTTCAACTTTGTTAAAGGAATTGCGCGAAGCCAAAAGACGCGATGAAAATATCCCCATTTATACCCATGGCGAAAAGGAAATTTTAAAGGCCGAGGAAGTAAAAAAGAACGGCATTAACGTTGATGTTACTACCGTAAGCGAAATGATAAATATTTGCAAATATCTTAATATTGATAGCGTTAAATATCTTGGCGACGTTGATGTTTCCGGCGCAAAAGAAAGCGTATATAAGTAAGATTTCCTTATAAGCCTTCCCCAGTGGGGGAAGGGGGACCACCGAAGGTGGTGGATGAGGTGTAGTAATTATACTGCGCACAACACAGTAAATAAACCCCCGAAATTTTCGGGGGTTATGTTCGCAAGAATTTATTGCAAAAGATGTTGCAAGGAATAAGTAAAGAACACATAGGTTAATAAAACTTGCGAGACAAGGCGTGCGTGTTTAAAAATGAGGGAGTTTACACAAACGTAAATGACCGAATTTTTATAACGCGCACAACACAGTAAATAAACCCCCAAAATTTTCGGGGGTTTATGTTTGCAAGAATTTATATACTACCACAAAACGCAGAGTGCGAGAAAACTTGCAAGCCAAGGCGCGATGTTCTGAACGCGAAGGCGCTTACAAAGACGTAAGTAACTGAGCGTTCAAGGTCATCGCAACAAAGGAAAAGCCACCGATTTCTCGGTGGCTTGTTTGCAAGATTTTCTCGTGCTCTGAATTATTATCTTTCGAGGATAGAAACCTCAGTATCCTTATCAAATAAGTGGATACGGTTGGGGTCAAATGCAAGTATAACATCGTCGCCAGCCATGATTGTTGAGCGGGGGTTTACACGTGCAATGGGGTTATCTGCCTGATCCTTAATGAATGCGTCCATCTCAAGGTGAACAAGTGTTTCATAACCAAGCTTTTCAAGAAGTTCAACGTGAGCCTTGATTTTTGCTGTGGGATGTGATTCGATAAATACCTGTTCATCGTGAATATCGTCAGGACGGATACCAAGGATAACGTCTTTGCCGATATAGCTCTGGTCGGTAAGCTTTGCAACAACGCCTTCAGGAAGTTCAACTTTGTTTTCGCCTAAGTGTGCGATAACCTTGTCGCCATCGCGAACAAGTGTAGCAGCAAAGAAGTTCATCTGAGGTGTACCGATGAAGCCTGCAACGAACTTGTTGCAAGGATAATCGTAAAGGTTCTGAGGAGTATCAACCTGCTGGATGAAACCATCCTTCATAACAACGATACGCGTACCCATTGTCATAGCTTCTGTCTGGTCGTGTGTAACGTAAATGAAAGTTGTGTTAAGACGCTTATGGAGTCTTGTGATTTCAGTTCTCATCTGTACACGAAGCTTTGCGTCAAGGTTTGAAAGGGGTTCGTCCATAAGGAATACCATGGGCTCACGAACGATAGCACGGCCTAAAGCAACACGCTGACGCTGACCACCTGAAAGAGCCTTGGGCTTTCTCTGAAGATACTCTTCAATGCCTAATGCCTTTGCAGCTTCCTTAACCTTCTTGTCGATTTCGCCCTTATGAACCTTACGGAGTTTAAGACCGAAAGCCATGTTATCATAAACTGTCATGTGGGGATAAAGTGCATAGTTCTGGAAAACCATGGCGATATCTCTATCCTTAGGTGCAACGTCATTCATAAGCTTATCGCCAATGAAAAGTTCACCTTCTGTAATTTCTTCAAGACCTGCAACCATACGAAGGGTTGTTGACTTACCGCAACCTGAGGGACCAACAAGAACGATGAATTCCTTGTCCTTGATTACGAGGTTAAAGTCATTAACAGCTGTAACGCCGCCTGCGTAAACTTTGTAGATATGTCTTAATGTAACGCCTGCCATAAAAAACAGTCCTCCTATAATTTATTTATGCACATATTATAGCATCCTTTGGATTTTTGCGCTACTGTCAAAATGCACAAAGTGTATAAGTATTTTGCACATTGAAAGAGAAAAATGTCTTTTCTTTTCTTTTTTTATATGCTATAATATGCAAAAATGTTATGAGGTGAAACATATGGAGAAGAAGTTTGATTTCAGAAAAAGTATGTGCAAACAGCATAAACCCATAAAGGTAACAAGCCTTTTAGAAAAGAATGAAGTGCAGTTTTTAAATACTGTGTACGTTGATATTTTCGATGAAGTTGTTGAAACGGCAGTTAGGGACTTTTTTGATTTTATGAAAAAAGCCTTTGAAATCAACCTTGTTTTTGCACCTGAAAACGATGCTTTTTTAAAAATCTATCTTGATAAAGATAAGTTAAAAGATGCAAAAGGCTATATGGGCAGGCGCACAATAGTAAATGATAACAGCGTTACAATCTACGGTTTTGATAACCGCGCTATCGCCCAAGGGCTTTACTTTCTTGAAGACGAAATGAAATTGAGAAAAGCGCCTTATATAAAGAAGAAGGATATTGAAAATATAATTGAATTTTCGCCTAAAATGGTACATTCAGGTTACGGCTTGGATGAGTTCCCTGATGAATATTTATCGGTTTGCGCCCATAACGGCTATGATGCCATCCTTGTTTTTGTGAAGGATGCAACTCACTCAGCAATGGGTGAGTGCGATTTTAATGACCTTGTTAAAAGGGCAAAAAAATACGGTATTGATGTTTATGCCTACAGTTATTTTATGAATTTTGTACATCCTGAGGATGAAAATGCAAAGGAAATCTATCAAAAAGTTTATGGTGGGCTTTTTGAAAAAATTGAAGGCTTAAAAGGCATTGTGTTTGTTGGTGAGTCTATTGAATTCCCAAGCCGCGATCCTCACGTTGTGCCATATCATCACAGAATGAAATCACCTGACGGACTTCCTTTTGATAAGCCTTTTCCCGGTTGGTATCCGTGCTGTGATTATAAAGAATGGC
>JAZOMK010000324.1:0-1910 GCA_045653985.1 Clostridia bacterium
CCCTTCTGCATGGAAGGTGCTCATTTCAGCATTGATTGAATATATTTCACCAAGGTCGCCCTTCTTGATATGCTCCAAAGTTTGAACTATAGCCGGATTATAACGGAACATATAGCCCAACTGAACCACTAAGTTTTTGGCTTCGGCTGAATCAAGCAAGTGTTTCCATTCTACAAGCGTTCCGCAGTATTTTCGTTAAAATACAAATGAGTGCGATCAGGGTCAGAGTGATAAAACCAATACGGAGGGTCTCCGCACGTCCTCATCGTCAGCATATCTTCGATTGTAAGATTCTTTAAATTTTCAGGCAACTCTCTTTCAATCTTTTCAGGAAAATAATCGGCTATTTTATCGGTTAATCTGATAAAACCTTCTTGTTCAAGAATTCCGATTGCAACCCCGACAAAACTTTTTGTTTGTGAATACATCCTGTGGCACAAGTCCTTATTAAAAGGCTTCCAATAATATTCTGCAAAAATATCTTCACCTTTCAGCAAAAGGACGCTGTGCATTGCAAGCCCTCTTTTTTCCAGAGTTTTTATAAATTCATATACGTTTTTAGAGGAAATTCCTGCTTTTTCAGGCAAAATTTTTTTAAACATTTTATCACCTTTTATATTTTTTTAATTATAACATAAATTTTTTCTATTCCAATAGCAAAATGTGAGATTTTATTTATCATATTGTGAGAATTATTTATCCTATTGCGAGAAAAATAGTTTTTTATTTAAACACTGATATAAATGCTAAATAACATCAATAAACAATAAAGGCTATCCTGTTAAAAAACAAGATAGCCTTTTTCACATTTTATAATAGTTATTGAAAATGAAAACAGAATTATAATAATCTTTTTCTTAAATCTTCATCCGATTTAGCTGATAAATATTTAGGTGCAACGTCAAAAACGGTTTTACAACCTGACATACCTTCATTTTTCATTCTTACAACTGCGCGGGCGTAGGCAACAATTATTGATGAAGTAAATTCAGGGTTTGAATCAAGGGCAATTTTATATTCAACAACGTGATTATTTTCCTTATTAAGCCCTGTTTTACCTGAACGGATAACGTTACCGCCATGGGGGATGCCTGAATGGTCGCGCTGTAATTCTTCCATTGAAATAAAGTGTACGGTTGTATTATAATCAGCAAAATAGTTGGGCATTGTAACTATTTCGTTTTCGATTCTCTTTAAATCAGCGCCTTCTTCAGCAACAACAAAGCACTCACGTGTGTGCTTATCTCTTGTAGTTAATTGGGGATTTTCGCCACTTCTTACCCTTTCAAGGGCGCTTTCAACGGGGATAGTATATTGGCGTGCATCCTTTACGCCTTCAATTCTTCTGATTGCATCTGAATGACCTTGTGATACACCCTTGCCCCAGAAAGTATATGTTTCGCCTTCAGGAAGGATGCACTCAGCATAAAGGCGGTTTAATGAGAACATACCCGGATCCCAACCGCAGGAAATCATTGCAACGTTGTTGCCTTCTTTTGCGCATTTATCAACGTTTTCAAAATGCTCAGGAATTTTAGCATGGGTGTCAAAGCTATCAATAACGCAAAAATTCTTTGCAAGTTCAGGTGTCTGTACGGGAAGATCCGTTGCACTGCCACCACAGAGAATTAAAACGTCAACCTTATCCTTGTGCTGTAAAATATCATCAATTTTATATGCAGGCACACCGGTTAAAGTCTTTAAACTTGCAGGATCGCGCCTTGAAAAAACGCCGTAAAGCATCATATCATCATTTTGTTTTATGGCACATTCAACGCCTTTGCCTAAATTGCCATAGCCTACTATACCGATTCGTATCACAAGAAATTCCTTCTTTCAAATTAAATATGAAAATATTATACTTAAAATATTTTAATCAGTCAAAATATTTTTTATCTTTTGAATAAATT
>JAZOMK010000325.1:0-1515 GCA_045653985.1 Clostridia bacterium
ACACCAAGCATTTCAATGGAGGCTCTGACCTTTTTGTAATCAACGGGGCATTTAAGAAGAAAGATACTAAAAATTTCTTTAATTTCTTTTAATACGGAAATAAAAATAAAAAGAGAAATTATAATAGAGAGCAAAGGGTCGATAAAAGTAAGATTGGTGAATTTCATAATTATTGCACCGATGAAAAAGGACAGCCATCCAAATAGGTCTTCAAGTAAATGCAGATTTATTGCTTTGTGATTATGACTATGACCATGACGGGTAAAAAGCATTGCAGTAAGGTTAATAAGAAAACCGAAAATTGCAAAAATAAGAGTAAGGTCAATGTTTATTTCCGTTGGGTTGAATAATCGGTTGATTCCGTTGAAAAATGTAAAAAAACAACCTGAAAGCAAAACTGCACAGGCGATAAATCCGCCCAAAAGGGAGAATCTGCCATAGCCAAAATTATATTTTTCATCGGCGGGCTTGTTGCTTTTCTTTTCCAGAAAAAGTGATAAGCCTATTGATAAAGCATCTCCAAAATCGTGTATGGCATCAGATTTAATGGCAATGCTCCCCGAAATCATACCTCCGATAAATTCAAAAATAGAGAATGATAGATTAAGGATAAATGCAATAAAGATGTTTTTCATAATGACTTCCTGACAATACTGTGCATATAATGTACAATGTGTATATTGTTGAACAATATGTTCGATAAATAGTTTAATTGAAAGCGTAAAAAAAGCAATATATAAATAAGTAATAATATTCGTTACTGAACAAATTATAAATTTTGTATGGAGAAGAAGATGGACAGAAGGCAAAGAAAAACGCGGCAAGCCATATTCAACGCGTTTTTTAGGCTTATGGGTGAAAAGTCAGTTGATAAAATCACCGTAGGGGAAATAATTGAAGAAGCTGATGTTGGTAGGGCAACCTTTTACGCGCATTTTGAAACGAAGGAATTTCTTTTAAAGGAAATGTGCGCTGAACTGTTTTGCCACGTATTGGATTCAATGCAAAATGCAAATAACCACAAACATATATTTGAATGTGATGCGCCCGATTCATCATTTTTGCATTTGTTTAAGCATTTTGAAAAAAATGATAATAACATACTTGAACTTATTGCATTAAAAGATAATGACGTTTTTCTTAAATACTTCCGTTATGAGCTTATAAAGTTTATTGAAATCGGCGATATGGACTTGCCTGAATCGCTTGTTAAACAGCATATTGCATCGGCATTTATAGATACACTTCTCTGGTGGAAAAACAACGGTTTAAAGGAACCGGCAGAAGAGATAAATTGCTATTTTGCCGCCCTTATAAAAAATTTTTTAAAAAAATAAATTTTTTTGTGACCTTTTTCACTTTTCAAACGTTTATATGATAGGAGCATGAAGGATGATACTTCTTTTCAGCCATAAAAATGATATAGATAGGGTTTATGATAAGTACAGCGATTCGCTGTACAGATTGTCTCTGGCAAGGCTGCTTAATGCCTATGATGCTGAGGACGTTGTGCAT
>JAZOMK010000326.1:0-5459 GCA_045653985.1 Clostridia bacterium
CGTCTCTGCCTGAGTTTTGGGTGATATTTTTGTATATCTGTCACTAATATGCAAGCCGCCAAAGGCACGCAGTTTTATTTTTTTATAAACCTTTCTTACATAAAGAGCATACAAATTTTCAGCCGTTCCCCAATACGGAAGTGCTAACAAACTTGCATCAGTTACGCCTGTTGCTTGAATATCATCAAGCATTTTTACAGTTCTTTCAAAATCAGAAAATCTTGAATGTACGTGAGAATCTGCCACTTTCCTATTTTCCATATTATTGCCTCGCTTTGATAAAAGGCAGAAAAACTTTCTGCCTCAAAAATTATTTCTTCTTTTTCTTTAATACGATTATTATTGTTACAACTGCACCGATAACAACAGCCGCGGCTGCAACTGTAATTATAATGCTTGTATCAATGCCACCATCTTGAAGCTTATCATCGTTATTATCCTTGTTAGCATCAATAGAAGTACTGCCGCTTTCAGGTGTAGGCTCTATAACTTCAGGTGTTACATCAGGTGTGGGTTCTACAGTTTCATGCTCAATTTCTCTGTACGCATCAATGTTCTTTCTGAAAGCATCAATACGCTGTGTATCTATCTGAGCTGTTCCATCTTCATTATAAAGAACGTTTCCGTTTTCATCACACTTGATTGTGGGACACATCCAGCCACCTTCATCATGCTCATTCCAAGCAAAGGTAAGCACCATGTTTGCCTTAGTATTATTGGGATTTTCCTTAACGTAATTAAGGGTATCCTTTAAAAGTGCGCCAATATCTTCTGCATCAGCATCAAGAGTGTAGCGGTTTCCATAAGGCCATTTATTGGGATCGGGATTGTTTATATCACCATCAATCCACGTTACGGGATTTTTAATACGAGGACGTGTATCATAGCCTGTTGTTACGCAAGGAATAAGGCTGTAACCGCAAGCACCTGCCATATTACCATACTCAGTAATTCTGTTTCTGCAAATATCAGCAGCTTCAACATATTCAATTCCGCCACCTCTATCAGGACCAATAGCATACCAAGAGAAGGCATCTGCGCCACCTTTTATAGTTGCGTTCTCGAAAATTTTATTTTTATTGCCGCCAATCATACCTACTAAATAAAGCGCTTCTGTTACGCCTGCTTTTGCGGCAGCATTGCGAAGCTGATCAATCATTTCCTGAGTCCACTTACTATCATATTGATATAAGAACACAACGGGACGATTATCAACGCGAACGTAACATTCATCCTTCATTGCCTCGTAAAGTTCGTTCATTGTTGCATTTGAACGTACTTTTTCAAGGATACCGCACATTAAAATTTCGTTTTTCTTTTCGCTTTGTAAATGAAGTTTTCTGGGATCGCTCATAGGATCGGTTGTTTCATACCATAAGTATGCAAAATAATCAAGACCTGCTTGCTTTGCATATTCTATTTCCTGCTCAATAACTTCCATTGAATAGCCGGGGAAAGTTACCTTGCCCTCAGCATCAATATTACCAAAGAACGGTGTGCGCCAATGGAATTCAGCAGGAGAAAGTGCTGTTGCAACCTGCTGTGAAACGTTACTTTTTACGCTGTCGGTTTCAAAGAAAGCATCCCAACGGATTGCACCGATTAAAGTGTTTTCCTGCCTTGTAATAGGTGTAATTTCAGGAAGTTCTGCCTTTTCCTCTTCAGGCTCTTCAAGATCTTCCATATCGGGTTCTTCATAGCCGATATACACGTTATCAATATATACAGTTATATCCTCTTGGATTTTGGGAAGGCCATCTAAGCAAAGTGTCCAAGTAACATCTTTTCTTTCAATATCTTCATCAGTAATTTCAATGGTAAATAATCCTCTTACCCAATTTGAATCACCTCTGAGTGCGCCAATACGAGGATACTCCGAATCCTTTTCTGCCGCAAAATCAAGATGTTCTTTCTTTGCTCGGATTGTAATGGGAAGATCAAATGCCCCTTCAACGTAAGCATCCATAGAAATATAAACAGTGTTGGCTTCGTTTAATAAAGGTCTTAAATTAAGAGAAAAGCTCTGCCATGTATTGCCTTTATTTTTAAAAGCATCAGTATCAACCTGATATTTTAAAACCTTGCCTTCGCCTTTGGGGTTATCAACAACCTCCATTGTTCCTGCGTGGAATATCTCCCACTTTTCAATTTCGCCACTTTCAAAATTTGAATCAGCATCAGATAAAAGGTTGCCTTCGATTTCCTCAGCTGAAACTGTTAAGTTTACTACAGAAAGTAACATAACCAGCATAAGCACTATTGAAAGAAATTTTTTCATATACATTCTCCTTATAATTTATTTATGATAATTATAAATTAGTTTACAACGTTATTCAAGAAAAAATATTAACGCATTATATCACTATTTTAACATTTATAATATTTTTTCGCCATCAAATGCCATAACGCCTAAGCCATAACCTATGGTGTTGCCTTTTAAAAGATACTCTTTAATTTTCTTTTGCATTGAATTATCTTCAGGATATTCTTCTATCGGTACGTCCTCTTTTTTCATAAACACGCGCCAAGCATCAGGGAAAACGTCGCGCTTATCGGTACGGAACACCTTAAAGTTTCTTTTAAACTTAATGATATTTGAGTTTTCATCAAGGATTTCTTCCAGTGCAGGTTCTAAAAGCCATGAGTGGCAGTACATATAAAGTACGCCATCCTTATGATAGTCCTTATAAAACTCATATGCTTGTTTATAAGCATCCATACACTGTTCTTGGGTAAGTTTACCTGATGAAGGAATGTGTACGTTTATTATTTGGTCATTTGCGCGTATGTGCATATCTTCGTCATCATAGTCAAACCACGAATCCATAACCTCAAACTGAAGTCTACCTAAAGCAAAGCGGGTAATATCAAAAAAACGCGGGAACCATGATGCTGACATTGTGCCCCATATGCCGTGAAGGCTATAACATTCAAGCAATTTATACTTTAAATCGCACATATTGTTATAATAAATTTCATCGCTTAATCCTTTTATTTTATAAAGCTTTTCAAGATGTTCAGACAGCAAAATAAAGAAAAGAAGCTTTACCGTAAACTGATGCACGCCGGATTTTTCAGCAACGTCATTCATAACGCCAAGTGCTTTAGTGTAATCAATATTACCTTCTTCATATAACTTTATTTGTTTAAAAAACTCAGGTTCTTCTATTTTATTATAAGCATCAATAAATGCCTCACGTGCTTCATCGGGATAATCAAACTTTTCAAAAAAGCTATTAAGATAATTCATTTTTATACTCCACTATTGCCTTTTTAATGGCATCAAGATGGCTTCTGTCCATTACGTTATTACCGTTTTCATCAACGATAGTATTGCCGTTTTCATCAACAGTAAGTGTAGGACAACACCATCCGCCTTCATCGTGTTCATTCCACGCATAGATAAGTACCGCAGGCACGTTTTTAGCTAAGCTGAGAACTTTTTTTGCATGATAATAAATTTCTTCAGCCTTGCCGGTATAGGCATATTTTGTGCCGCCCATCCACGATACGGGATTTAGCGCACGTGGTCTAAAATCAAGACCGCAGGTTATATGAGGCACAGTATCAATAATTTCATTATAACTTAAAAATAAATTATTACGTTTATCGGCTTTTTCAACAAGTTGCTGATAGGACCAGCCTTCGCCATCAGGGAAACAACTGTATGAGGTTAATGCCTCATAGCCTACTAACTTATAATTGAATGCAGCCAATACACTTGCATCAGTCATAGCGACAAAGTACGGAACTTTGCCGGTTTTTTCAAAAACCTTTGCTTCAACGGCTTTAATATGCCCCAAACTAGTGTTTTGGGCACCAAAAACATAAATTACGGGGCGACCAAGTATTTTAAAGTAGAAATCCTCATTACAGTTTGATGAAAGTTCATCAATGCTTTCATCATCAAGCCTTGATACGCCTATTATTGCGCACATTTTAATTTTATCACGATAAACCGATTTAGTGTGTTGCCTGCGTGCATAGCACATAGGATCGTTATTTCTGTACCAGCAGTATGCAAAATAATCAATACCGGCATCAACGGCAAGTTCACACTCATAATCAAATTGAGCCTGGGTAGGTTCATTAAATACAACCTTATCTTTATCAACCGTTTTAGCAAAGAACGGTGCATGGCTATGGAAAATATTAGGCGAAAGTGTTTTGGAAACTTCGCGTGAAACGTTACTGCCTACGTAATCAGTAGAGAAGTAAGCGTCCCAACGTATTGCGCCAACAGGTGCCTTTTCAGGGAAAAGGTTGTTTTCTTTTATAAAATCCTTATACTCTTCTTTATTTATTACGTATGAAGAAACAAAATAATCGTCAAGGTCTTCTTTGCCATTTTGGATTATATATGATATAACTTCCTTAACCTCTATACCCTTATGTAAGTTAAGGGTTGCACTTAATTTTGTATATTCTTCAGGCGTAACGTCAATTTTATCACCTGCAATATAGGCAATCTCTTCCTCACCGTTAAAATTATATATAACCTTAAAATACGCAGAAAGATTGATTTTTATATTTTTACTTTTTACAAGAATTTCTGCCTTATAACCATTTTTGCCATCAAGTTTAACTGCAGGCGAGCTATACCGGAATTTTCTTTCTGTAACACAAAGAACGTTATCCTTCGCCGAAAGTGTTGCTTCGCCTTCTGAAAAAATATCCAAATTAAAAAACTTCATTGTTTATCACCTCGATTTAAATTGTACATTAAATGCTTTGATTTTGCAACATGAAAAACCGACTTTATAATGTAAAAAACTGACTTTATGCAGTAAAATATTGCTCTTTTACACAAAAATGCATAAAAAGATAAATAAAAAAGTAAAAAAATTGCTTTCAATGTGTATTTTAGATTATAAAACAACTCAATCAAATATAGAAAAATAAAGTATTTACATTGATGTTCACCTTTGGTATAATAAAAACAACAAATAAAAAGGAGAATTTTATTATGGATAAAAAGTGGATTTACTTTATACAATTAAGTAACCATATGTGGGATGACGGCGGCGGTAAGCAGCGTTATTGGTACTATGATTACGACAAGAGCGTATACACACCTAACAACGACGTTGACTTTGGCGTTTGGGACAGAGTTGTAAAACGCGCAGCTGAATGCGGTTACACTACTCTTTTAATTGACCTTGGCGATGCTATCAAATATAAATCACATCCCGAAATTGCGGCAGACGATGCTTTGGAAGTTGAAGAAGTTAAAGAGTTACTTAACAAAGCCCGCGCTTTAGGCTTTGATTTAATACCTAAACTCAACTTTTCCGCCGACCATCATTGCTGGTTAAAGCAATACAGACGCATGGTGTCAACTGATATTTACCGTCAAGTTTGTGTTGACCTTATTAACGAGGTTTGTGAAATTTTTGATAAGCCTGAAATCTTCCATTTAGGTATGGACGAAGAACATTCCTTTGATTGCTTACAATGGC
>JAZOMK010000327.1:0-5654 GCA_045653985.1 Clostridia bacterium
GATATTATTGATTCAAACTGCTTTTCTTGCATAAAGCTTACTGAAATTTTCCGCCAGGGCAAGGAAAGCACCATTATCGCCAACGCCCATAAGATAAATAAATCAGAAATGCCATTGGTAAACGTAAAGGGTGGCGACTTCTTCCTTGATAGGAAGTTTTCTGAGCAGGATATTACTTCAACGGTAATCGACCTTGTTAAAAGAAGATTACCTACCGCCTATGATTACTCGCCTTTTACCGATATTCAAGTTTTAACGCCTATTAAAAAAGGCATTACCGGTGTATTTAACCTTAACAAAATGCTTCAGCAAGCATTGAACCCCAAAGCAAAAAACAAAAAAGAATATATTTCAGGTGAAAACATTTTCCGCGAAGGCGATAAGATTATGCAGATACGCAATAATTACGACCGTGAATGGTACACCTTTGATCGTTCCGGCAACCACCTTGAAGGTACAGGTGTTTTTAATGGCGACGTTGGCATTATCCACGAAATTGAAGTTTCCGAAGTTACGGTAAAATTTGATGACGATAAATATTCAGTTTACGCGGTGCAGGATCTTGACGAACTTACTCTTGCCTATGCAATAAGTGTACATAAATCTCAAGGTTGCGAATTTCCCGCCGTTGTTATGCCTCTGCCCCTTTCAAACATCCGTATCATGACAAAAAATCTGCTTTATACGGCTGTAACACGCGCTTCAAAACTTGTTGTTTTGTGCGGAACAGACAATTCCATCAGCACAACAATTAACAATCTTGACACACAAAAACGCTATTCAGGGTTAAAAAAGAGGCTGATTCACCACAAAAACGCGTAAAAATCGTTGTTTTTTTAAAAAAATGTGAAAAAATTTCATATTTTTAAAAAAAAAGTGTTGCAAATACATTTTGAATATTGTATAATAATTGTGTTAACGAATAAAGTGTTTATGGCTGAGGAATTACCCTAAAACGTCTTACTTCAAAGTTAAACTCTCCAATCCTACTTTAAAGTTAAACAAATAAAGGAGGACAAGTTCATGTACGAAGACAAGACTTTAGTCTGCAAAGATTGTGGCAAAGAATTCGTTTTCACCGCTGGTGAGCAGGAATTCTATGCTGAAAAAGGTCTCAAGAATGAACCCGGCCGTTGCCGTGAATGCCGTCAGGCAAAGCGTAACGCTGCTCGTGGCCCCAGAGAGATGTTTGAAGCAGTTTGTGCAGATTGCGGTAAGACCACACAGGTTCCCTTCCAGCCCAAGGAAGACAGACCCGTATATTGTGAAGAATGCTTTAAAGCACACCGTTCATAATTTTTATTAAAACCGCAAAAGAGGTAGTTTTTTAACTACCTCTTTTTTTATTAAAATTATGTAAAGCAAGAACCGAGCGTTCAAAGGTTGCCACAACGCAGAGATGCGCAGTTTATTGTGCCATTTTCACAAATGCACCAAGCGGCACAAGAAGCAAGCAGGTCAAGGCGTGATGTTCTGAAAACGATGGAGTTTACACAGCTGGTAAATGACCGAGTTTTCAAGGTTATCACAACGCAGAATTTCGCCGCTTATTGCTTTTTTTATATATGTCCCAAGCAAAGCAAGAAGCAAGAAGTTCAAGGCGCGGTGTTCTTGACGCGAGGGCGCTTACACAATACGTAAGCAACCGAGCGTTCAAAGGTTGCCGCAACACAGAAATTCGCCGCTTATTGCTTTGCGTTATTTGCCGGTTGAGCCGAAGCCGCCCTCCCCACGTACAGTATCATCAAGTTCGTCAGCTTCTTCAAAAATTGCGTGAACGTAGGGGGCAATAATAAGTTGGGCGATTCTTTCGCCTTTTTCAACTTTTTGGGCAATGGTAGAATGGTTATGCAAAGCAACCATAACTTCACCACGATAGTCGCTGTCAATAACGCCAACTTTATTGGCAGGTGCAAGACCGCGTTTAACGGAAATTCCGCTACGAGGATAAATAAAGCCTGCATAGCCTTCAGGGATTTCCATCTGAAGTCCCGTTTTAATCATAACAGTTTCGTTGGGTTTAATTTCGATATCGTTTTCAAGCAAAGCATAAATATCTGCACCTGCTGAAAACTCAGTGCCATAGGTAGGAATTATTGCATTTTCGGAAATTTTTTTAATTTTAACTAACATATTATACTCCTTTTAACACCAGCATAAGCACGGTAAACATCTGCCGCCTGTACAAAAGCAAAGCAACCACGGCAGACAGCGGAAACACATCTGCGCATTTATAACAGTATATCCCGTCTGGCGCTGACTGTAATAAGCGCCTAAAGATGACATCTGCTCAAATGCCTGACGATATTCAATATTATCAGGCTCCATTGAAACGGCTCTGTTTATATAATTCATTGCCGTTGTTTTATTACCAAGCCCCATATGGGCAATGGATGCAAGATAATACCACTCGGCATCCTTATTTTGGATAGAATCAAGCAAGCGCAACGCATCATAAAAACCGCGCATTTGCAGGCATCGTCTTATTGCCGCATAAACTTCATTACCTGAAGAATATTTATAATAATCGCCCGAACCTGTATTTGATTGTGCTTTGCCTGAGCGCAAAAGATTATATGCGTCGTTGATTTCGCGCATTTTTGCCTCAGCATTTTTATCATTAGGGTGAAGGTCGGGATGATATTTTTTTGCTAATTTTTTATAGGCTTTTGATATTTCTTCCTGGGATGCGCCCGGCTGAACACCTAAAACCTTGTAAGGATCACTCACTTAAAATTCCTCCGAAAAACCTGCCATATTCCTGAAAACAAGATATTTTCAATTATGGCTTTATTCTTTGTTATATTCATTTTATCATAAATTACCGTACAATCAGATAAAAGAATTGTTAAAATTTGCTGAAAATTCTCTTTCCTGATTTCCACCATAGGGTTATAACGGCATTTTTTTATATCTTTTTTAACATCCACACAAGCATCCATAATATAAATTACTTTGCCTAAGGCTGAGCCAAACTCAAAAAGCGCAGTATCATTTTCATTGATGTCAAATACCGTCCCCAAAATATCACCAAATACTTTTGCCGGAATATCAGGGTTATGTTCATCGCTTTTTTCTATTTCATAAAGCTCGTTTAAAAGACTTTTTATTTTATCATTTTTTGTTTTATGCTTTCCTTCAGCCTTTAAAAAATGCTTTTTAAGGGCGCGTTTCATGTTCTTTGCACTAAGGCTGTTATCATCCAAAATATCATCATCAAGCTTATGATACATAAGGATAATACTCATATCTGAAGCATATTCTGCATACTTGTTCATATATACATTTTTAGGTTTTATGGGATGAACCATGCACTTTTCAATAGTTTTTACTTCATCCTCATTAAAATATGATGATAAAAACATATATAAAAACGCCATATCATAATTAAGGGATAAGCGCGGCAAAGTGCCATACTTTTTTAAGCTTTTACATAGGCCGCAATAATAGCCACCATATGCTTTGCGCTCATCATCATTAAGCCTTGTTATATCGGCAGTAACGAATCCAAACACACTTCTACCCCCTTATTTAAAACCATAGAATTTTTAGTTACACTACAATCCATTGCCGTAATTTTCACGCCTGATTTTTCAGCAAGAACCAATGCTTCTTTAAATTTCAGGTCAGTTTTATAGTTTGGTATAAACTTTTTGGCATCTTTAAACTGAACAACAAAAAGAATCTCAGCATTATAGCCGTTATTTTTGGCATCAATAAGCTCAAGAATATGCTTTCTGCCCCTTTCGGTCGGTGCATCGGGGAACATTGCTATATTATCTTTTTCCAGCGTTACGCCTTTAACTTCAACAAAAGTTTTTGTATCTTCAATAAATAAATCAAAACGTGAATTTTTATATTTTACCTCATGAAGCACCTTTTTATACCGCTGTTTAAAAAACTCCTCGGCAGCAATGTTGGGCGCAAAAGAATCCATATTTATTATTTTATCGCCCTTTATAACAGCAACTAAATCATATTCCGTTTTGCGCTGAGGATTTTGGGATTTTTCAAGAAACACAGTAGCATTTTCAGTTAAAAGTTCCTTGCATCTGCCCGTATTTTTAACGTGGCAGACGTGTATTTTATCGTCAATTTTTACTTTTGCTATAAAGCGGTTAGGGCGCGAAACAAATTGCCCTTCAAAAATATTATAATATTCCAAGTTCAAAGAACCCCATTAAAGAAGAAATTATATAGTCGGCATCGCCCTCTTTGTTGTTAGGGTTAAACCAGCAGGTTGTAAGGCCTGCATTTTTACCACCTGAAATGTCAGAAGTAAGACTATCGCCTATAATAATGGCATCTTCCTTTGAAAAACCGTCGATTTCAGCAAACACTTTTTCAAAAAAGCGGACATCAGGCTTATCAAAGCCAACGTCCTCTGAAAAAAACATTTTTTCAAAGTATCTTTCAAGCCCCGCACTTTTTACCCTGCCTTGTTGCACGCTTGTTGTGCCGTTTGAAACGATAAAAAGTCTGTTGCCTTTTAAATTTTCCAAAAATATCTCAGCATCAGCCATAAAGAAATGTCCCATACCAAGATAATGCTTGTATGTTTCGTTTAATTTTTCGGCATCGCATGAAGAATTTATCGCATTTAAAAGCTCACTAAAGCGCATAACGGTAATTTCTTGTCTGGTATTTTCGCCTTTTTCAAGCTTTTTCCACATTTTATCATTGATTAAGCTATAAAGGGAAACGATTTCTTCATTTGCATCAATATTAAAATCTTTTAATGCCTTTTTTAATGCGACCGCCTCTGCCTTTTTAAAATCAAGGATAGTATCATCAAGATCAATAAAGATGAACACTTTTGGACTCCTTTAAATATTCATATAATTTATCAGGGAAATTGCAGGTCATACCGTCAATATCAAATTGGCACATTTTTTCCATAAGCTCAATACATGATACGCCCCAAATACGTGTTCTGAAACCGTATGAGTTTATTAAATCAATATCCTCTTTCTCGGTATCACACGCCTGCGGACAAATCTGATTGCCGTTAATTGCTTTAAGCTTTTCGCACTTTTCCTTATCGGTTTTATGGATAAGCCAGCCAATGCGGATATTTTTATCAAGCTCGCGCACCTTTTTAATAAAATCATAATAGAAAGAGGTAATAATAACCTTATCCTCCACCCCGTATTTTTTAACGATTTCAAGTGTTTTTTCTTCACAATCGGGCGCTTTTAATTCTAAAGCAAAAGTTAAATCAAGGTGGAAATAAAGCTCAGCAAACTCCTCTAAAGTAAGGATTTTTTCACCCTTATACTTTTCATTTTTCCACGTGCCGAAGTCCAACTCTTTAAGCTCAGCCAAAGTATGTTCCTTTAAAGGGCCTGTGCCTGAGCTTTTGCCATCAAGGTTGTCATTATGGAATAATACAATATGTCCATCCTTTGTTCTGTGAAGGTCGGTTTCAATGCCGTTTGCATTCATTTCAATGCCCATATCAAAGGCAGCTTTTGTTGAATCAGGCGCATAATGTGATGCACCGCGATGTGCATAATTTATAAACATATTTCTTACCTCTCAAATATAAAAATTCCTGTTTCGCCATTAAGCGAATAGGTGTTTTTAGTATAAATTTTATTTTGTTCGGGCTCATATATTATAAACTCGCCCGAAAGTTTAAGTTTTGTTGCATT
>JAZOMK010000328.1:0-1663 GCA_045653985.1 Clostridia bacterium
TACATATTTTTTTAATTAACTATTGACATTATTCTACACAAAATATATAATTAAAAAAAATATTGAAAAGAGGTATTTATTATGGCTTTTTGTTCAAAATGCGGAGCTCAGATCTCTGATGACACAGCATTCTGCCCTTCATGTGGCACAGCAACTCAGGCACAACAGCAACCCCAGTATCAGCAGCAACCCTACGGTTACGCTGTAAAACCCAAGATTCCCGGTCGTGGCTTAGGCATTGCAGGTATGGTTTTAGGTATCATCGGCATAGTTTTTGCCGCAGCTGATTTCTTTAGCTTGCTTGCCCTTTTAGATACTATATTCGTAGTTGCTTTTGATGAAGTTATCCCCATGCTTTTCGTTCGTGCAACTCTTTCCATTCTTGCACTTTCTTTTGGTTCAGCCGCAAGAAACAAGGGCTACAGAAACGGTGTTGGTACTTCAGGCTTAGTTCTCGGTTCTATCGGTATAATTCTTTACGTTATTTGCTTTATAATTTGCCTTACCGCATAATTTAATAATAAGTAAAAATTAAACGGAGTGATTTTTTCACTCCGTTTTTTTACGTCAAATATTTAATTGTTTTGTATTTTTGCCCATAAAAAACTGACAAACGATTTAAGTCAAGGCGCACTACACTAAAGAGTGCAAAAAAGCTTGAAAATCAGGTGAAGGTGCGATTAAAGCCGAGTGCCGCAATTCAAGGTGCAACCAAACCCAAGGGTGTGAGAAAATTCGCAAATCAGGGGCGCGAAGGTTAATCGCGAAAGGAGTTTGCATAACGGCAAATGACTGAGCGATTATACCGCACGCAACCCGCAGTTGCGGAGATTTCTCGCAGCCTTACACGTTGAAGCGGAACAACGTTATATCCCCATCCACCATAACATAGTCCTTGCCCTCGGAACGAACAAGACCTTTTTCTTTAGCGGCAGTCATTGATTTAAACTGCATAAAATCATCATAGGCGATAATTTCGGCACGGATAAAGCCACGTTCAAAGTCAGAGTGGATTTTACCTGCCGCCTGAGGTGCTTTTGTACCCTCAGTAATTGTCCATGCACGAACTTCGCTTTCGCCTGCAGTTAAGAAAGAAATAAGACCTAAAAGTTTATAGCTTGCTTTAACAAGACGGTTAAGTCCGCTTTCTTCAAGACCATATTCAGCAAGGAACATTTCTTTTTCTTCCGGTTCAAGCTGTGAAAGCTCTTCCTCAATACGGGCAGAAATAACCATAACCTGGTCGCCATCTTTTTCAGCCATAGCCTTTAATGCGTTTACGCCCTCGTTTTCCTGACCGATTTCATCCTCAGAAATGTTTGCCGCATAGATAATGGGTTTTGTGGTTAAAAGGAAGAATGTTTTTGCCAAAGCCTGTTCATCCTTATCCATATCCATACTGCGAACAGGCTTTTCATTTTGAAGCTGAACAATCATTTTATTTAAAAGTTCAACCTCAGCCTGGGCATTTTTATCATTACCGCGTGCCGCCTTAACTGCTTTATCAAGGCGTTTTTCGCAGGTTTCAAGGTCAGCTAAAATAAGCTCAAGATTGATAGTTTCAACGTCGCGAACAGGATCTATTGAGCCATCAACGTGGATAATATCAGAATTTTCAAAGCAACGTACAACGTGTACGATAGCGTCAACCTCGCGGATGTGT
>JAZOMK010000329.1:0-2406 GCA_045653985.1 Clostridia bacterium
GAGGATGCGCTTGAGATCACCGAATCGCTTGTTCGTTCGGGTGCAGTCGATATAATCGTCATCGACTCGGTAGCCGCTCTTGTTACAAAGGCTGAAATTGACGGCCCTATCGCCTTTCAGGTAAAAAAAGATGAAACAGTAAAAATCATCGGTGGTAACGGTGATTGGTTTAAGATTACATATGACGGCAAAAGCGGTTATATTTTCAAGCAATACGTTTCAATCGGTGCTGAGGGCGGTTCATCAACTATTTTAAGTGAAGTTCTTGAGCCGTGGAAAGCAAGCACAACAACAGACCAATTAAAAGTTCGTTCAGGCCCAAGCACAGGTTATGATACTATTACAACCGTTGGCAAAAAAACCGTCTTTTACGTTTTAGGTCAAAGCGGTAATTGGTATTATATAGAACTTGCAAACGGCACAAAAGGTTACGCAAGTAAAGATTATATCCAAAAAGGCAGTGGTTATACCACCTGCACAATTAACGTTGACAGCACTCTTAACGTTAGAAAAGGTCCCGGTACTTCATATGAATCAGTTGCAACGGTTCAAAACAAAGAAGTTGTAAACCTGCTTGATGATTCGGGCGATTGGTACAAGATACGAACTGCCGCAGGTGAAGAAGGCTACGTTTCAGGCAATTTTGTAAAACTTGGCGGTTCACTTTCTTCAAACGCACCATCAGCATCAAAGCCGCAAGGTACTTTTAAGGCTGAATCTGAGGGCGTTGGCGTTGTAAATATTCAAACAAGGCTTAAAGCATTGGGATATTTTACAGGCACACCTACAGGCTATTACGGTTCAGCAACAACTACCGCAGTAAAGAAATTCCAAAAGGCATCAAACCTTACTCAGGACGGTATTTGTAACGAAAAAACTCTTGATAAATTATTCTCAACATCAGCAATAACGGCTGAGCAGGCTGCAAAAAATGAAGCGGCAAGCAAAGCAACACCTAAGCCTACTGCTAAAGCTACCGCAACACCTAAACCAAACTCAACAGCTAAACCTACTGCAACACCAAGTTCATCGGGAAGCTCATCCGGAAGCTCATCTTCAAGCAACTCATCATTAGGTCAGCAGATTGCAGATTATGCAAAACAGTATCTTGGCATCCCCTACCTTTTAGGCGGTAACGGTCCAAATACTTTTGACTGTTCAGGTTACACCTGCTTTGTTTATAAGCACTTTGGAATCTCACTTCCCCGCACTGCTTACGATCAGGGATATAATATGAACAGAGGCACTAAGATTACAAAAATTGAAGATTTACGCGTTGGCGATTTAGTTTTCTTTGATACATTAAAAGACAATGACTTATCCGACCACGTAGGTATTTATTTAGGTGATGGCAAGGTTGCCCATGCTTCATCAGGTTCATACAGAAAAACAGTTATATCTGATATGTACTCAAATTACTACAAAACGCATTTCTCCTGGGGAAGAAGGATTATCTAATGAATCTTTTAAAAGACAATGAAAGAATAGATGATTTACAATTCAGGGGTCTGAAGATTATTCAGAACCCTGAATATTTCTGTTTTGGCACAGATGCCGTACTTCTTGCTGACTTTGCAACAGTAAAAAAGAATGCCGAAATCTGTGATTTAGGCACAGGCACTGGCATTTTACCGATTCTTTTATACGGCAGGCACGAATACGTGCATTGTGATGCTGTTGAAATTCAAGATTTTATGGCAGAAATGGCAAGCCGAACGGTAAAACTTAATAATCTTGAAGATAAAATCACCATACACAACTGCGATTTAAGAAATTTAAAGGGTGTTTTACCCTCATGCAAATATTCAACGGTAGTTTGTAATCCACCATATAAAAAGGATGATAGCGGTGAGCATAACAAGGATGATGCCCATTCAATTTCAAAGCACGAAGCAACCTGCACGTTGGATGACGTTTGTATTGCCGCAAACTATCTTTTAAAAAATGGTGGCAGATTTGCAATGATAAATCACTCTGACAGAATTGTTGATATTTTTGCAACTATGCGTAAATATAACATTGAACCTAAGCGTGTGCGCCCCGTACAATCGCGCCCCCACACCCCTGCATACGTTGTTTTAATTGAGGGTGTTAAGGAAGGTAAGCCATATATGAATTGGGAACCTACCTTATGTATTTACGATAAGGACGGCAACATCAACGACGAAATAAACAGAATTTATCACGTGGAGGAAAAGTAAATGGCATTATATATTTGTGCAACACCCATAGGCAATCTTGAAGATATAACCTTGCGCGCCCTCCGCGTTTTAAAGGAATGTGATGCTATTGCTTGTGAGGACACACGCCACAGCGCATCATTATTCTTTAAATATGAAATAAACAAACCACTTATTTCTTATCACGAGCATAATGAGCAATCACGTTCCGAGCAGATTCTTGACA
>JAZOMK010000330.1:0-6160 GCA_045653985.1 Clostridia bacterium
ATGAATTTGCCCTTGAAGAAGCAGGTTTTGCCATTAAGGTTTTAAAGTATATGTTAAAAAAATACGAGGTTACAAATGAATAAACAAAAATTACTTAAATATGCTTGTTACGTTTCAGGTATGACAATGTCGGTAACAGGCAATCTGCCGCCATTACTGTTTTTGACATTTCGCTCACTTTACAATATATCCTATTCACTTTTAGGTACTCTTGTTGTAATTAACTTTATTACACAGCTTACAGTTGACCTTATTTTTTCTTTTTTCTCACATAAGTTCAACATACCTAAAACGGTTAAATCAATTCCTTTTATTACAATTATAGGTCTTATACTTTTTGCCCTTGCACCTTTATTTGAAAACGTATATCTTGGGCTTTTATTGGGCACGGTAGTTTTTTCAGTTTCCTCAGGCTTAGGCGAAGTTCTGGTAAGCCCTGTTTTTGCGACCATTCCTGCAAAAGACCCTGACAGAGAAATGAGCAAACTACACTCCTGCTACGCCTGGGGTACAGTGGCAGTAATAATACTTTCAACTATTTATATATATAGCTTTGGCGGCGAAAATTGGCAATATCTTGTCTTTGCATTTTTACTTTTACCATTGGTTTCAGGCGTGCTTTTTATTTCTTCAGGCGTGCCTGAAATGGAAACACCTGAAAAAACTTCGGAAGCCTTTGGTTTTTTAAAGAATAAGCTTGTGTGGCTTTCGGTGTTTGCCATATTCTTGGGCGGTGCGGCTGAATGTAACATGGCGCAATGGGCATCAAGTTATCTTGAGCAAGCAATGAACATACCTAAAATATGGGGCGATATTTTTGGTGTTGCACTTTTTGCAATGTTTTTAGGTTTAGGCAGAACCCTTTACGGCAAGTTTGGTAAAAACGTTGAAAAGATACTTTTTATAGGTGCAATAGGCGCTACACTTTGTTATCTTTCAGCGGCCATTGTCCCGGTACCGATTATCGGCTTATTTGCCTGCGCTTTTACAGGTTTTTGCACTTCAATGCTTTGGCCGGGCAACCTTGTTGTTGCTGAAAAGCGATTCCCGCAAGGTGGTGTTTTTATCTTTGCATTGATGGCGGCAGGCGGTGATTTAGGTGCATCAGTTGCGCCCCAGCTTGTAGGCATTATAACCGATGGCGTTATTGCAAGCGATAATCTTTCTTCTTTAGCGCAAAGCCTTGCCCTCACACCTGAACAGTTGGGTATGAAATTAGGTCTTTTATCAGGTATGCTTTTCCCATTATTAGGAATATTTATACAGTATAAGATACGAAAAACCGCCTTGAAATAAGGCGGTTTTAATAATCAAAATATAACTTCAAGCAACGCATACATTAGCGGAATGGTTATAACGCAAAGGGTATGTGAAATCATAGCCATTGATGCGCCCGTTTTGGTATCGCCACCGTATGCGGCAGGATATACAACGGTATTTAAGCCTAAAGGCGTACCGAAAGCAATTAAGCAAAGTTTAAGGTTATCCTTATCTGCGCCTAAAAGCCAGATAAGCGTTACGAAAAATGCAGGTAAAACGATAAGGCGGAGAAGTGTTGCAACGTAAATACGACGCTTTTTAAGAAGTTTTAAAACGTCAAAGTTGCCGATAACAAAGCCCGTTAATACCATTGATATGGGGCCCATACAAGCGCCCAAATTGGAAACCGTTGTTTTTACTGCGCCGGGGGCATATTCCCAGATGCCCGTTAAGCCAATTACCGCACCAATACCAAAGGAGATGCAGATGGGATTCATTATACTTTTAAGCATATTGCGCTTTTCGCCACCATGAGGGATAAGTATTGCATTACCCCATGTATAAACAAGGGCATACAATGGCAAAATGTATAAAAGATAATTAAAATACAAGCCTGCGCCTACGATAACAGGTGCAATAGCCTGCCCCATAAAACCAAAGTTGCCAAAGGTTAAAGCATACTTATAAATGCTTTTGCGATAATCGTTGGTTGAAAAGAATCGCGAAAGATAAATGGCAAGACAGACAGCTATTGCAACGGGGATAATGCTGTAAATGATGCTTAAATAGTTTTCGCTTAAAGCGCTTACGGTGCACTTTTCACTAAAAACGCTGATAATGCCCGCAGGCACAAGCACGTTATTTTCAAGCTTTGCAAGTACGGTTGCCGTATTATCGGGCGTTACCTTCTTCTTATTTAAAATAAAGCCGATTACTATGCAAAAGAACATTACAAGCATCGGTGATAGTGTTGCTTTAAAGGTTTCAAACATTACATTCGCTCTCCTTACTGAAATCGGCTTATATTCTATCACCGTACGCATTTTTTGACAATTAAAAGTTGCGTTTTTTTGGAAATAATGTTATAATGCAAAGGAAAAGGAGAGATTTTTATGGATTGGCTTCAACAGCTTGCTACGTTTTTACAGAATCATGGTATGGGAATTTTGCTGGCGATAATCGTATTTATCGTTGGTATGATTATTACCAAAATCATTAAAAAAATCGTTAAAAGGGCGCTTGCAAAAAGCACCATTGAAACAACGGCACATAAACTTATAATACAGATACTTGATATCGTGCTTAAATTTGCAGTAATGCTTATTGTGGCTGAAACAGTAGGCATAAAGGCAACTTCGCTTATTGCAATTTTCAGCGCAATCGGTGTTGCAATAAGCCTTGCTTTAAAGGATAGTTTATCAAACGTTGCGGGCGGTTTTTTAGTGCTTTTCACAAAGCCTTTTGTTAAAGGCAACTTTATTGAAACAAACTCAGTTTCAGGTACGGTTGATAATATTACTTTATTCTACACCGTTTTAAAAACACCTGATAATAAAACTGTTTACGTGCCTAACGGTGAAATTTCAACGGCAAAAATCGTAAACTATTCTGCAGAAGAAACAAGAAGGCTGGACCTTACGTTTACTATCGGATATAATGACGATATGTTGCAAGCAAAAAGCATACTTGAAACCGTTGCAAGAAATTCAGGATATATGCTTGATGAGCCTGCGCCTACCTTTGCTGTACTTGAGTATGGCGACCATGCAATAAAATTAAGTTGCCGTTTCTGGCTTGAATCAAAAAATTATTGGACTGCATATTTTTATATGCTTGAAAAAGTTAAGCCTGAGTTTGATAAAGCAGGTATAACCATCCCCTATAATCAACTTGATTTACACATTGAAAATCTTGAAAGCATAAAGAAAGACTGACGATTACCTCGTCAGTCTTTTTTCATACTATATAAAAAAACATATTACAGAAAGCACTAAAAATGCGGCAAAAAAGATGCCGAGAACTTTCTTCCATGACACTTGCTCAATAGGTGGAAGATTGGCTTTTTCATTAAAACACGAATTTACGTAGCCGCACTTTTTGCAGAAAACTTCATTTTTCTGAAGCGGCGCACCGCAATAGGCACAATTATTTTCCATATCATTCAATTCCTTTTATCTTGTTTTCGCGCCCATAATAAAACAAATATTGCTGGGCAATGCCTGCGTAATCCTTAAAAGCATTTTTTGCAAAAGCTTCAATTTCTGCATTTGTTGCGCTGCGCTTTAAATATAAGCTTTCCATAACTTTTTTAATCCACGTATCAACGGGGAATGCATTAAGATAATTAAGCCCGAAAAGCAAAATACAGTTGGCAACTTTTGGCCCTACGCCTTTAAAAGAAAGCAATTTTTCGCGGGCATCAGCATAGGAAAGCCCTGAAAAATCAGGCTTATTATTAAGCCATTCTTTTACCGTTGCTTCAAGATAATCGGCACGATAGCCACAGCCCAAAGCCATATAATCTTCCTTTTTAACGTCCTTTAACTGTTCCGCAGTCGGAAAAAGATAAAAAACGGTATTATCATATTCAATGGGTGTGCCGTACTTCATTGAAAGACGGGCAATAATATTTTTGATGCGCGTAATATTATTGTTTTGGGAAATTATAAATGAAATAAGCGTTTCCCAAAAATCCTGCTTTAAAATCTTCATACCGCTACCATATAAAATGGCTTTTTCAAGATTCTCTTCTTTTTGAAAGTTTTGGGCAATCTGCTGATAATCGCGGTTTAAATCAAAATACTCAACAAAAATTTCATCAAACTCACTTTCCGTTACACCGTCGATTACAAATTCGCCTTCGTTTTCTTCTAAATATATGACCTTACCCTTTGCAACGCCTAAAAAGCCGTTTTTATAAGGATCGAAGCGGAAACATTGACCGTTCAAAAAGGTATTTTTTAAATTAAAATCATTCATCCTTCTCTTAAACATAAGAAAATTATACTACAGTAAAATGAATTTTTCAACTAAAAATTTCGGAAATTTTCCGAAGCCTAAACCATTGACTTTTAATGCCTATACATTATATAATATATAAAAATATGTTAGGAGATGATTTTTTTGAGCAAATTTCTTGTAGGTTGGGCAGAAAAAAGCATTGTGCCCGAAAACAAAAAAGTTTCGCTTGCAGGGCAGTTATATGAACGCGTTTCCAAATACG
Source organism: Clostridia bacterium (assembly GCA_045653985.1). Lineage (GTDB taxonomy): Bacteria > Bacillota > Clostridia > Christensenellales > QALW01 > UMGS1322. Next base: position 4,484 of record JAZOMK010000330.1, read on the forward strand.
TTGAATCAGATATTACTGCAACCGCAATGGCCGTTGAAACCGATGACGATCAGGTTATTTTCGTTTCGGTTGATATTGTAAAAATCACATCTGCCGTGCAAGACAGAGCAAGAGAAATTTTCAAAACGTTAAATACAGAAATTGATTCTGATAAAATTATTATAAGCGCAACACACACGCATACATCATTAAAAACAGATCCTCCCGGAACGCTTGCAAAAAGCATCATAATGGAATTTATGCCTGCAGGCAAGGAGTATAAATCGCTTGTCAATACTGAAGCCGCGGACATTATTTCAACTGAGGATGCCGCTGAATTAGTTGCAACGCAGATTGCCTATGCCGCAAACGAGGCTTGGCAGAAGCGCAAAAAAGCATTTTACACAAACGCTTTCGGCAGAGCGGCAGTTGGTATGTGCAGACGTGTTTCTTATGATGACGGCACTGCACAGATGTGGGGCGACACAAACACCGCAAACTTTGTTTCAATGGAGGGCGGTAATGATTCAGGCATTGAGCTTCTTTATATGTTTGACGAAAATAAAAACCTTACCGGTATTGTTGCAAACGTTGCTTGCCCTGCACAGATACTTGAGCATCAGGATTTTGTTTCCTCTGACTATTGGGGCAAAGCAAAGGAATATCTGCGCAAAAAATTAGGCGATAATATCTATCTTTTAGGTGTTGGCGGTGCAGGTGGAGACCAATGCCCAAGAGACCTTGTGCGTTGGGTACAATCAGACATTTGTTTAAGGGATCCCCACATAAACAGACCTAACTATATTGAGCGCGTTGCAGATCCTTCAATGTTTGACCTTGACGGTGCGCGCCTTGCAGGTAAGCGTGTTGCAAACGAAATTCTTTCCGTGCTTGAAGAAATTAAGGAATATAAAGATACCCTTGACCTTAAACACAAAATATTTACCCTTGACCTTCCTTTAAGAAGGGCAACAAAAACCGAATATAATACCGCCGTACGTGAAATTGAGTATTATATGGACAAAAACAAGGATAAGGAAGCTTTCAATTTTGAAGATTATGCCGCCATGTACGTACACGCCGGCACTATCGCCCGCTATCGCAAGCAGCAGAATCAGGAAGTTGTCCCCATTGAAGTACATATCCTTAAATTTGGCGACGTTGCTTTTGCAACTAATCCTTTTGAGCTTTTCCTTGATTACGGCAACCAAATAAAAGCACGTTCAAAGGCTAAGCAGACATTTATTTTACAGTTGACCTGCGGTGGCTTAGGATATCTGCCTACCGAAAAGGCTGAAAAGGCAGGGCATTACAGCGCATACATTACAAGTGGTTTTACGGGCCATGAAGGTGGAAATCAGCTTGTAAGAAAATCAATTACAGAAATCAACGAGATGTTTTAGGTGAATTATGAATTGTTTAGGCATTGATTTTGGCACGACTTCAGTTAAGTCGGCACTATATGACGAAAACTTAAATCTTTTATATTCAACAACAGAAGAATACGTTCTTAACACCAAAGGTGATATTGTTGAATTTGAAGCAGAAAAATATTGGACGTTGCTTTTAAACGTTATAAATGAAGTAAGCAAAAACTATAAAATTGATTGTCTTGCAATTGATACACAATGTGAAACTCTTATTCTTGCAGATGATAATGGTAATCCGTTAAGAGATGCAATTGTATGGCTTGATAAT
>JAZOMK010000331.1:0-2571 GCA_045653985.1 Clostridia bacterium
TATCTTTGTAGCAAGCTTCAATTTGATTATCAAATTCCTCAAAGCTTGTGAGTTTTTGCGGGTGGTACTCGGAAAGCTCCAGCTCACCATCATGGGCGGCGATGCCTGAAAGTGTTTCAAGGGTAATGTTATAAGGAAAGATTTTATCTAAAACGCGCACCGAGTGTACGTTGTGGCTGAAATGCCTTCCCGTATTTTCAAAAAGAAGTTCATCAAGATAACTTTCACCTGCATGGCCAAAGGGTGTATGCCCGATATCGTGGCCTAAAGAAATGGCCTCAATAAGGTCAAGGTTTAAGTTAAGTGCCTTACCTAATGTTCTTGCAATGCGCGAAACAAGCTGTACGTGCAATGCGCGCCTTGTAATATCATCATTTTTGTAAAAGGAAAATACCTGAGTTTTATCGGCATAGCGGTTATAGTAAGGGCAGTGCATTATTTTATCAATATCCCTTATAAAAGGCGGACGGATAAGGGTAGGTAAATCATGAGTCATATCGCGCCTTAAAACGTTTTCTTCTTTAAAAAATAATTGGGGCAGAGTGTTGTTTTCCTTATCTTTTAATATCTGCGCTTCCTTTTGTGCAGAAAGATTTTCATACCTTAACATTTATTATCCTTTCAAAAAGACTGCACTAAAAAAGTGCAGTCCTTTTAATTATTTTTTTGTATAAACTTCAAGCTTTGAAACCTGAATAGGTGTTTTATAAAGGTTTGATTCAATATAGAATCTTAAATGCTTATATGCACCTTTATATTCGATGTACTTTGAGAAGGTTCCATCAACAGTAACAAAGGAGTTTGCCCAACCGCCTGAAACATCAGTTATAAGGTCGTAGTTTTCACCGTCATTTGAACCCCAAATACGAAGGTTATACCAACGATATTCCTTGTTAAGAACCTTCATGTGGAGATAACCGCCGTCAATAGCCTCGTCAAGCTCCATATCAATAGTCTGGCAAGTAACGTCGGAATATGGCTGCCAGTAGGTATCATCCTGACCGTCAAGCACGTTAGCAATGGGATGCTCTTTGTTAAATGAAGATGATTTGATTTTGGTAACAAAAACGCGCTTGCCTAAAACGTCAGCCGTTAAGTTCTTTGGCGGATTATAATAGGGTGCTTCTTCATATGCAATATCCGTAAGCTCGGTTCTTGTCGCAACGAAAACCCAATCGCGGATTGAAGGTCTGTTTGGTAAAACTGCCTGACCTGCGCCATCTGTAGTAAATTCACCAATAGAAATATACTTGCCGGTAATAACGTCAAACCAATAGCCAAAATACTTGGTTTCAGGTAATAATTTGCGAAGCATACCGCCATCAATGTTTTCGTCAAGGAAATACCATATCATTGCCTCGTCGCCCATTTTTGCGGCACAAGCGAACTTTCTTTCCTCAAAGCAACCAATATCACCGAAAATAGGCTCAAGCTTCCAGAAGGGGAAACGTGTTAAAAACTCCTTCATATACTGAAGCTCCAATGAACCGTGCTTATCCATGCCGATATACCAAGGCTCAGGGTTGTAGCTATCAAAGGGGGATTTTTCATAACAAGCCCAAGTAAGCGCCCAAACACCGGTTACACCGTAGGTAAAGCCTGATGCACCTGAAAGCATTGCCTGCCATGCGCCTTTTCTGCTATGGCTTGCATCGTTCTGAAGCAGATAATAAATATCTTCGTACTGACATTCGCCTTCAATATATATTTTCTTTGAAGGAACGTTATAGTAGCTTTCATAAAAATGTCTTGTTTTCCATCTTGCGGCGGCACCATGACCTGCCTGAAGCATATAATACTGATGCCAAGGCTGATCCTCCAAAGGCTTAATTGAAGGATGGTTTGCATCCCATGGATACATATGTGCGCCACGTGGGTGCTGATAACCATCAAGCTTTCCGATTAAATCGCCTACTTTAAGCCATAAGTCGATACTTGGCTGATGGTTACATATAATTTCCTGACCGGTAAGCCAGATAATGGGGTATGCTGAATATCTTGCAACAATGTATTTTGTAATAAGGAATAATGCTTCCTCATTACCATTCATCTGCTTATATGTTTGTGAATGTAAGCCGACACCCAAGCCAATTTCCAAGCCTACGGTATCAAGGTACTCAAACATATAGTCAGTTTTTTCAAAAGCTTCGGTGTTAATTATTTCGTAAGGCTCGCTCCACCAGGGCAAAACTTCTTTTTCAGGCTCAGAGCCGTTTCTGCCTGTTGAAAAATAAGTTTGATATACTGTAAAGCCTTTTTTAACACGGTCATCAACAAGGTGTTTGAATTGGTTGCCGCAAGTACAACCGGGATAGTTACATTGGTGGATTCTTTCATAATCAGGTCCTTGCCAATGTGTATCACCAAGCCAAAAGAAGGGCGTGCCATCTTCGTGAACAAAATATCTTGTATCTTCTTTAAGCGTTACCCAGCCGTGCTTGTCAATATCGTGGCGCATTTGGCTTTCTGTACAAGTAATTGTACCTTCAACGTTATTAAGACCTTCATCGGTTGATACGGTTTTAAAAGTCCAAACACCTTCTTTAATAGGTGCAAAACGGATGCACCAAT
>JAZOMK010000332.1:0-2341 GCA_045653985.1 Clostridia bacterium
ATGCTTGATTTATGCTCAGCTTTACAAATTACTGTTAATGAATTGTTATGTGGGGAGAAAATTAGTATGGAAAATGACAACCAAAAAAATGAACAACTTTTGCTTGATATGGCAAAAGAATTAGAAAAGAAAAACAAAACAATTTGGTCTGCTATGTGGTTAATTATGATAGTAAGCATAATGGCTCTGCTTGCCGCTTGCTTCACCGCCGCGTTTTTTATACCCGAAGGCATATGGCAACTTGTTACCATTCTTGGTGCCACCATTCTGTTTTTAATACCGTGCTTCTATGCGCTAAAATTAGAAATCAGCGTTGGTGTTTACAAGTGCAAAAAATGCGGTGAAGAAATTATACCTACCTATACACAAGCACTTAATGCGGCACACATGGGAACTACCCGCTATTTAAAATGTCCCAAATGCAACAAGCGCACGTGGTGCAAAAAAGTAATTCATAAGGAAGAAAAATGACAAACGAACATTTATATAATAAAATTTTTAAAATTATGGGTGATTTAACACCCCTTTACGTTGATTGCGGTCAGCTTTGTAACGGTGCCTGCTGTAAGGGCGACAGCAATACCGGTATGCGTCTTTTCCCTTTTGAAGAAAGCGTTTTGCCGAAAAAAGACGGTAATCTGGTAGTTTGCAACGGCACTTGTAACAGAAGCCAACGCCCGCTTGCTTGCAGAATTTTCCCTTTCTTCCCTACCATTGACGAAAAAGGCAAAATTTACGTTGAGCTTGATTATCGCGGTGCAAGGCTCTGCCCTATGTTCCGGTTTTATGACGACCTTGATTTTAACCCCAAATTTTTTAAAGCAGTAAAAAAAGTCGGCAAACTTCTTGCAAAAAACGAGGAATGCAAAAAGTTTTTAATTTCAGCAACGGAAGAAATTGATTCATATAAAGCTTTTTTGGAAAAATAAAATGGAGTTCAAAATGAACTCCATTTATTTTTTAAGAATCTCGTCATACTGTGCTTTATCTTTATTCCTTCTGTAAAGGACAAAACGTGTGCCGATTATCTGCACGCTTTCGCTGTTTGTATCTTCAGCCAAGCGAAAAGCCGCTTCCCTTGCAGTTAAAGGTGAGTTTTCAAGAACACGCATTTTTATAAGTTCGCGGGCAGAAAGAGCATCATTTACCTGCTGAACTAAGTTATAATTTATGCCATCCTTACCTACCTGAAGAATTGTATCCATTTTATTGGCGCATCCGCGCAACTTTGCACGTTGTTTACTTGTAAGCATATTTTCATTTTCCTTTTTTTCTTTTTTATTCATTTTACACTTTTTTTCAGTTGCGGTCAACCTGATTTTTTTACATTTTTGTCAATATCTCACATTGACATTAGTTAGCGGTTGTTATATAATATAATGTAGAATATTATACGGAGGTTAAACTAAATGAAGAATTTTTTAAACAAAGTCTTTTCTGATCCAATCGTTTCATCCTTTTTGACAATTATTGCAGGTATCCTTACTGTAGTATTTTCAACCCTTGCCTTTAAAATGGCAACTATAATTTTAGGATGCTTATCTTTCATCTTAGGTTTAGTAAACGTTGTTAAATATTTCAACGAGCCTAAAGATGGTAAATATAATCTTTTAACAGGTCTTCTTTTCGGTATATCAGGTATCGCTTTTATCTTTGAATCCGAAATACTTGTTCCTATAGTTGCAGTTGTAATCGGCATTATCGTGCTTTATCACGGTCTTATTAACCTTGAAAATTCACTTGCCATCAAAAAGTCCTTATACAAATATTGGTACTTATCACTTATCTTTGCATTATTGACGGGTATTGCAGGTGTCCTTCTTATTGTAATGAGAACTAAGTTTGGCTCTCACCTTGAGCTTATCACAGGTATCACACTTATCGTTGAAGGTGTCCTTAACGCTTGGACAGCCATAAAAGTTAAGAGCATTTATGACTAAGTTTTCAAAAATCATTTTATGCCTGATTTGCGGATTATTGATTTTTGCATCAGGTTGTAAACAGAACACACCACCTGCTGAGGGTGTAAATGAAACTTTACCACCCGTAAGTTCATCAGATTCTTCGCCTGAAGATACTCCTGCAATGGCAAAGTCAATTAAGCTTGCCCTTATAACAAGTGATCTTGACGTTGAAATTGACTATGACTATTTTAACGTTTGGGATGGCGTAATAACTTTTAGTGAAGCAAACAACCTCAACTACAGCTATTACCGCCCTATTGAAATGACCGACGAAGAAATTGCAAAGCAGTTTAAATATGCTATTGAGGATGGTGCAACAACCATAATTTGCATGGGCGATGTTTTTGCGCCTACGGTAAACGCAATGCAAGCGCAGT
>JAZOMK010000333.1:0-3493 GCA_045653985.1 Clostridia bacterium
TTATACCCTTACCATTGAAAAGGACGGCAACGTAATTTCAACGGTAAAATATAACGTAAACGCATACGTTGCAAATATGTACACAAAGGGCGAAGTTGATGATATCACAAAGGCTCTTTATAACTATGGCGCATCTGCTGAAAAGTACATTCAGGCAATGAAAGCACAAACTGAGGGCGGCGATTTTGAGCTTGGTGAAGAGGACGACCTTTCGGAGATATCTATCGTAAACCTTATTCCTGAAAAAGGTTCAAGCTTTGAAAGCGCAACAAGCGTTACTGATTCAGGCTGGACAAGAATAGTTGGTGCAGTTACATCAGTTGAAATTGTTGAAGACGAATTTGGTAAGTGCCTCCACTTTACAAAGAGTCCTGAATCAAGCAGTACGTCCTACGCAAGTGCTATGTATGATTTTATGTCTCTCGTTAACGAACAGGGCATTTATACTTTAAGCTTCAGATACAAAGTAAAAGGTGCTGATGAAAACGGCAAACCCTTTAGCGCTCTTATTCGTACACAAACACCTAACTCATTCTCAGTTGCAGTTGGTAGTAACTTCTTCTGCAGTCTTGGTTCTGCAATGCCTGTTAAAAATGATGAATGGGGATATTATGAAGGATTATTCAGTGTAACGGAAGATGATATCGGTGTTGGTGGATATTGGGGAGTTGCTTTAAGTAGTATCCAAACATCAATTACTGACATTTATATTGATGATTTTAAAGTATACAAAAAAGAATATAATTTAAATCATGATGAAATTGAGATTTCAACTGCTGAAACATGGGTTGCAAACGAGCTTGTACTTATAAGTGATACCGTATATTCGGATCCTTTTAATGATGTTGACGTTGACCTTGTTTTAACAAACGGCACAACTACTTATACAATTCCCGGCTTCTGGGATGGCAATTTGATATGGCGTGTTCGCTTCACTTGCCCCACAGCAGGAAATTGGACATACACAACAGTTTGCACCGATAAAGACAACAAAGGTCTTAACGGCAAAACCAATACACTTACCTGCACAAATTATTCAGGCGACCTTGAAATTTACAAACGTGGTTTTGTAAAAACTGAGCCTAACACAAAGCACTTTATGTATGCTGATGGTACACCCTTCTTCTACTTAGGCGATACCCATTGGAACTTCGGTCTTGAACCTCTTGATTTGGTTAAGGCTGTTGCTGACCACAGGGTTGAACAGGGCTACAACGTATGGCAGAGTGAGCCTTTGGGCGGAAATCTTGGTTTTGAAAATGGAATTACATTAAATGACGTAGTTAATATCCAGAAGTTTGATGAGAAGTTTAAGTACGTTGCTGAAAAAGGCTTAGTACATGCAAATGCACAGTTCTTCTTCCCGTCATCTATTGAAACACTTGTGCAGAACTTCGGCGGCTATGATATGACAAAGCCTTATACCGAAACTCTTACAAATTCAAACGGTGTTGAGTTTACGTTCTATGATCTTTCCGATAGAGCAAAGGCATATTTGGAAAAAATCTGCCGTTATTGGGTAGCAAGATATTCAGCATATCCCGTAATGTGGACACTCGGTCAGGAAGTTGATAATGACTATTACTGGCAGACGGTTGATAAGCACAATAATTGGAGCTATGTAAACAACCCCTATAAGTTAATGGCTGAATATATCGGCAAATATGACCCCTATAACAGCCCCTTATCAGCACATCAGGAAGGTCATACTTCAACTGCGGCAAGCGATTCTGCTTTCCGTGATGTTGAGGAACATACATGGTATGCATCACAATGGAAGCCTGCATTTAAGAGCTACAACTCAACTTCTTATAATACTGCAAAGGATTATTGGAATAACGGTCAGGGTAAGCCTGTTGTTAACTACGAAGGTAAGTATTGTTACCTCTGGACAAAGGATTTCGGCGCACGTGCACAGGGCTGGATGAGCTTTTTAAGCGGTATGTTCGGCCACGGCTACGGTGCCCAGGATACCTGGTGTTACACAAGTGATTACAGCGAAGATGTGGATACTGACGATGGTGTTGACGTTGTAACAAAAGAAGAAAAGCAGGCTGCAACGTGGCAGGATGCTTTAGAATTTGAAAGCTCCTATCAGCTTTGCTATATGAAAAACTTCTTTGAAGATACTGTTGGCGATTGGTGGAACCTTATCCCCAGATTTAATGATTCAATATACTTTACGGGCGATACAAAGCTCTACTATTTCGCATCAAAGGCAGATAATTCCAAGTTAGTGTTCTACTTCTATAACTTCTCTGATGCTTCATTGGCTGAAAAGCCTAACTCAACGGAAGCAAATGCAGTAAAGACCGGTACGTTAAAGAATCTTAGCGGTAACGTTACATATAATTATATGTGGTTTAACCCTGTAACCGGCAAGGTAGACAGCACCGGTACAATTAAGACCAATTCATCAGGCTCTGTAATATTACCTGCAAAGACAACGGGCGATATGGTGCTTTATCTCTACAAATAATATTAAAATGGAAAGTCAAAAAAGGCTTTCCATTTTTTTATAACTTATTAAGAATAAAAAACTATTGTGTTAACAATAAAGTTATGATATACTATACAATGAGTAAATATTATTTAAAGGAGAAAAAGGAGATATGAAAAGAATACTAAGCCTTTTGCTTGCTATTATGCTTATTTTGCCATGCTTTTCAATGATAAGCATTTCAGCAGCAGGCGCTGTAACGGGAAATTTTATCGGTGCAACGCTTAACATTGGCTCAAGCCTTACTATTGATTATTATGCAACATTATCACAGCAAAATGATGGCGTACAAGCACGTTTTACATCAACAAGCGGAAAGGTAACGGTTGTTGATGGCGTTTATGACAGCACTTATTCAGCATATAAGTTCTCATATACGGGCATCAATCCTCAGTGTATGAGCGATAATATAAATGCTGAACTTTTGCTTGACGGTGAAGTTATTGCTGTAAAAGACGGTTACAGCGTAAAAGCATATTGCGACAGCCAGATTACCAAAAAGGAAGCAGACCTTAACTACACAACACAGCAGTTAAATGCTTTCAGGGCGCTTCTTGCTGATATGCTTACTTATGGTGGTGTATCTCAGGAATATAAACAGTATAAAACTGAAAATCTTGCAAGTGCATCTGAATGGGTAAGAGTATTTTCAACTACTTTCAGCGCACCTAACGGTGTAAGAGAAGTTGAAGGCAATAAAGATGCTGCTAATAAAGTAAAATCAGTTGGTCTTAATATGTCAAACGTAAATAAAATTTACTTTAAGCTTATTATTACTGATGATGTTACAGTAAAATTAAACGGTAAAACAGTTGATTTAACTACAGCGATTCTTGAAAACGGAGTTTATACCGTTTATACCGATGATATCAAGGCAACTGAGTTTGATGATGTTTATACCCTTACCATTGAAAAGGACGGCAACGTAATTTCAACGGTAAAATATAACGTAAACGCATACGTTGCAAATATGTACACAAAGGGCGAAGTTGA
>JAZOMK010000334.1:0-2031 GCA_045653985.1 Clostridia bacterium
AAGTTTTTATAAAGACCTTGAGTTTGGTACTGCAGGTTTAAGAGGTATCTTAGGCGCAGGTACAAACCGTATGAATATTTATACGGTAGGCAAAGCATCAGAAGGTTTTGCAAAATATTTAAAAGAGAATTTTGATAACCCATCCATTGCAATCGCTTATGATTCACGTATTAACTCTGAGCTTTTTGCATGGGTAAGCGCTCGCATTATGGCAAAAAACGGCATTAAGGTTTATATTTATAATGAGCTTATGCCAACGCCAATGCTTTCATATGCAGTAAGATATTATAAATGCGATGGCGGTATTGTTATTACCGCAAGCCATAACCCTGCAAAATATAACGGTTATAAAGTTTACGGCCCTGATGGTTGCCAGGCAGGCCCTGAAATGGCAGATGCTGTTCTTTCGTATATAAATAAAACAGATGTTTTTTCTGTTGAACTTGCAGGGCAAAATGATAAAAATATAAATATCATTCCTGATTCTGTTATTGAAAGCTTTATTGATACTATTTATAATAAGCGCGTTTATGTAAATAAAGATGCTGTAAAAGATCTTTGCGTAATTTATACACCCCTTAACGGTACAGGCAGAATGCCGGTTAAACGTATTATGGATAAAATGGGCGTTACAAGCGTGCAGGTGGTAAAAGAGCAGGAAATGCCTGACGGTAATTTCCCGACCTGCTCATATCCTAACCCTGAATATCGTGAGGCTCTTGAAAAAGGTCTTGAACTTGCAAATAAAGTTGAAAGCGATATTTTAATTGCAACTGATCCTGATGCTGACAGAATCGGTGTTGCAGTAAACCATAATGGAGAATATCGCCTTATTTCAGGTAATGAAATGGGCGTATTGATGCTTGATTATATCTGCCGTATCAGAACCCTTAACGGCACAATGCCAAAAAATCCCGTTGCAGTAAAAACTATTGTTACTACAGCAATGGTTGATGCTGTAACTGATAAGTATAACGTTAAGCTTGAAAGCGTTTTAACAGGCTTTAAATTCATTGGCGGCGTTATTGCTGACCTTGAAGAAGAAAATAGGGTAGAGGACTATCTTTTAGGCTTTGAGGAAAGCTACGGATATCTTTTAGGCGAACACGTGCGCGATAAAGATGCAATAAGCGCTGTAATGCTTACTTGCGATATGGCGGCACATTATAAACAGCAGGGAAAAACACTTGTTGATGTATTGGAAGATATGTTCAAAGAGTTTGGCTACTATGAAAATAAAACAGTTACATTTGCTTTTGAAGGCGCATCAGGTCTTGAAAAAATGGCAAACTTAATGGAAAATATCCGCTATAATCCCTTAAAGCAGGTTGCCGGGGCAGATGTTATCGAGGTTAGCGATTATAAGCTTTCTGTTACAAAAAATAAGAATGGCGAAACACCCATTACCCTTCCCAAATCAAATGTGTTAGGCTATAAGCTTTCCAATGGCTGCTCATTCCTTATCCGTCCATCAGGCACCGAGCCTAAATTAAAAATTTATATGTTTGCTAAGGCTGATTCTTCATTAAGTGCTAAAAAACGTGTTGAAGAAATCAATGCTGACTTAGAAAAATTAACAAAGTAAAAGAGGTCGTTTGACCTCTTTTTTTAGGAGTATAAATGAATTTGAACAATGAATTCTTAAATGAATTTAAAAAGCTTGATAAATTGCTATCAGATGCCTATGGTGAAATCCATGGTGTAACGGCATACATAAACGATATGGATGATAAGGGTTTAAGTTTACATGATGACTATAAACGGCTTAAAACGCTAAGAAATATCAGAAATAAGCTTATTCATGAAGTAGGCTATGATGAGATTGAACGTGTAACAAACAGCGATATATCTTATTTAAAAAGCTTCTATAATCGCTTTTTAAAAGGCAACGATCCTTTGACAAAAAAGATAACCAAAAGTACAACTGTTGAGGAAAATAACGCGACGTATATTGGTCTTATTGTTGCTATTATTGCATTGGTTGCCATTATTGCGGGCGTTTTAATAAATCAATCATTATAATGACTATGT
>JAZOMK010000335.1:0-6782 GCA_045653985.1 Clostridia bacterium
TGCAACAACGCCTATTGCAAGGAAAAATGCAGGGTAGATAAGCTTGTTATTATCGTAGGTGTTTGGCTGAAGTGCAAAGGTTTCGGCAAGCAACATAAGTGTTGCAATAGGTGCGGCAACAGATAACATCCTTCTTGATGAGCTGAACAATGCAGGAATAATCAATAAGGCGGGGATTCCAACGTTTTTAATATAGAACCAGAAGTAATTATCCTTTGAGTTTACCCAGTTGAAGTGAGGCTCAAGGAAACCATCGCCTGAAGTCTGCCCAAAGGTGAATTTTATAAGCTGGGGCAGGGCAAGTACAAGCACTATGGCAAGATACAATCCCCACGTTGATAAAATCTCTTTAAATCTGCCCTCAAAAAGATTCATTGCAATAAGGGCAACGTATATAAGACCTATCAGACCACCGCATACAAGCAACACGCTATAGCCTGCAACGTCATACATTGAAGCATATTCGTAACTTTCAAGTATACCTAAAATATCATCATTTTCAACTAAAATATGCCTGAACAGTATTGCACCTAAAAGGCAGATTCCGATTGCTACAAGCCCTGCGTATAAAGGCTTAAATTTAAGATTTGTATAAAGCCTTGAAAGCATCCATGTTGCAGAAATTATGCCGATTGCAAGGAAGATATGGGTTGATATAAGCGGTGTTAAACCTGCAAGGATACCTGCGGGGATAAACATTAGCTTTTCTTTTAAGAAAACCGCCCTATATAAAAGGTATATTACGGCAAAGAACATCATCCACCCGAAAAGGGTTGCGCGCTGAGGTATCATCATATCACAGAAGGTATTTACCCAGCGAATCATGTTGCCATCAAGGTTGGTAGGAGTTTCGTAAAGGTTTTCAAAGATTCTGTCAAAATTGGTGGGGTTTGCACGCCAACCATCGAAGAAATACCAGAAACCAAGACCACCGTTAAAGGTGAAAAGACTCCATGCAACCATTGCTTTTGAAAGCTTTTTAAGCCATGTTTTAAAGAAAAGCATTGCGCCAAGATATATGGTAAACGCGCCCATTATGGTGGGGATGATATAAGCCCATCTTAATGATGCGCCCCATATATAAATGGAGGAAGAAATCGTATCACTTAAAAATGGATATGATGCCTGCACACCGGGGGCAATGTTATAATCAAAGGGAACTGTGCCTTGCATAATAGGCCCGTTTATAAAGCTTAAATGGATATGCACGTCAGCATAGGTGCTTTGCCCAAAAATCATGCCGCCCGTTTCCGATGGCTGCATAATATGGCTTGCCTGAACAATGCCATAAAAAACCGTCATAATAACAACGGGGATAAGCATATACAAGTCGCTTTTGTCAAATGAAAAGTCAAAGATAGGTTCTTTGCTTTTTAAGTTAAATAAAACCGAGCCTGCCACAAAAGCTAAAAGCAACACAAGGGCAAGTATGTGGGATAAGGTGTTGAAGCCTAAAATAAAGGATATAGCAACGGGCAACCACATTAAAAGCACTGTGCCCATTACGCAACCCAGCCACAATCTTGTTAAAGATGACAGATGCTTAAAAAAGTATTGCGAGATTGTTATACCACCTAAGATAAAAATGGTAAAATAAAGGAAACCAATGAGGTTTCCTAAAAAAGTTCCGTTAAACATAAAAAATCATTCCTTTATTCGCCTTTTAAGCGCATAGTAATATCTTCGACTTCGTTTTTAACTTGAACGTCAGTCTTAATAGCATTGCGGATTTTACCGATGCCGTTAATGATTGTAGCGTGGTCGCGGCCGTTAAACTCATCACCGATACGTTTGTTGGAAAGGTCTGTAAGTTCACGGCAGAGGAAGTATGCAACGTGTCTGGGGTGAACTATTGATTTATCGCGTCTTGGACCTAAAAGATCCTCCGACGTAAGGTTATAATATTCAGCAACCGTTGAAATAATCATTTCAGGGGTGCATTGCTTTTGAATTTCTGAGTTATAATCCCTAAGAACCTTTGATACAAGGTCAAGGGTTAAAGGTGCGCCCGTTGTTTGTGAATAAACAAGTACACGCTTTAATGCGCCTTCAAGCTCACGTACGTTATCGCTTGCTTTTTCGGCAATATGTAAGATGATGTTGTCATCAATTTCAACCTTTTCAAGCTCAGCCTTCTTCTTTAAAATAGCGGCACGTGTTTCAAGGTCAGGCGGGGTAATATCAGCCATAAGACCGCCTTCAAAACGTGAGCAAAGCCTGTCAGAAAGTGTTTCAATACTCTTGGGTGGGCGGTCGCTTGTAAGAATAATCTGCTTATTTGATGCCCAAAGGTCATTAATGTTGTGGAAGATTTCTTCCTGCGTTGATGCCTTGCCTGATAAGAATTGCACGTCATCAATCATTAAAACGTCAACATCCTCACGGAACTTGTCCCTAAAAAGATCAATTTGATGTTTTGAAAGTGAACGGATAAATTCATTTGTGTACTTTTCGCAAGTAATATAAAGTACCTTGGCATCGGGGTTGTTTTCTAAAATGTGGTTTCCTATGGCGTGCATAAGATGGGTTTTACCAACACCAACACCACCATATATAAATAATGGGTTGTTGATTGTTGCAGGTGCTTCAGCAACACTTAATGCGGCTGCCTGAGCAAACTGGTTGCCGGAGCCGATAACGAAGTTCTCGAAAGTATAACGTTCATTAAGCATCGGACGGGGGATAGAAGTTTTTTCCCTAATAGTGGTATCCATAACTGCGGCGGCTTCAGATTCAAGCACAAGTACAACGTCAGCCCCCGGTGAATCAATAACAATGTTAAGTGCCGAAACTAAAAATGCGTGCATCATAGTTGCGGTCATTAAATGCCTTCTCTGCATATCGGAGATTGCAATTAAATATAATGTGTTATCCTTAAAGGTAAGAGGCTTTAACGTTGCAATAAAAGTTTTATATGAAATAGGACTGATTTCCTGTGGTGATTGTTCAATTATTGCACATATATCGCTGAAAAGTTTTGCAGCATCCATATAAAAACCTCCTTCCTGTTTTTTGTAATTTAGACGTTAAAACAGCGCCTTAAAACGCTGTTCCATTTAACTTGGGTTTTTATAATACCACAAAATAAAAAAAATATCAACAGAAAAAAGACAATTTTCCCAAAGAATTTTTTTCAAATTGTGGATAACTTTTTGGCGCATACAATATGTAGTGTTTACTTAAAAAAGACCTATGATTTTTTGCTTATATGGGTGTTGATAACTTTTAAAATGGCTGTCTTGACGATGGGTAAACGCTGTGATATAATAAAAACGGACAGAAATTTTTAGTTTTCAACTGTAACGCAAGGGATAACGAGATGCTTTTAAGGCACTATACCAATGCAAAGCTTATAACTGATAACGTTTTGTGGCTTTCGGGCAATAAACTGCCTGCTTTTTGCTATGGCAGTCCTAACTTATATATGCAATGTAAAGAGGACGAGGATACTACGGTAATCGGCATCTGGAACTTTTTTGAGGATGACGTGCTTGAACCTGTAATTAACCTGGGCAGAGAATATAAAACCGCAGAGTTTATTGGCGGAGACGGCACTCTTTATAACGATTACGTGCGATTAAACGATATTCACCCCTTTCAGTTCAGGGGAATTGTACTTAAAAAATAGATTTTTTTATTAAAGTCCCTTTTAAGGTACATTAAAAATGCTAAAATACACTTGTAAATGTAAGAAAGGAAGAAAATCTTATGCCAATCAGAGCAAAGTATGAATTAAAATGTTCAAAATGTGGTAAAAGCTATACCGTTACAATAGGTGATGCCATTATGCCCAAAGATAAAGAAAAATTGGATAACCCTGTTTGCAAAATCTGTAAAATAAAGAAATTTTTAAAATTTAGCAAGTGATAAAAAAACTCCTTGAAAATATTGGTTTCAAGGAGTTTTTTGTAATTTAGACGTTAAAACAGCGCCGAAAAACGCTGTTTAAATTTAACTTGGGTTTTAATAATAACATAAAACCAAAAAATATCAACAGAAAAAAGACAAATTTTTTAAAGAATTTTTTTTCAAATTGTGGATAACTTTTTTTAGCACACAATATGCTGTAGTACTGTATTTAGTGCGTCTATATAATATGTTGCGAAAGGACTGTTTAAGCTTTCTAACGTGCTTTTTATTTCTTTAAGTTTAGAAATGGGGGTGGTTATTTTTGAATAATCAAAAGCGCCTTGATCAAAAAATCTTGGCGGAAGAATATCACAATATATAAGTGAAAGGTCAAGATCCTTGGGCGTTGACGCACCTAAAACACAACGGGTGATAAAACGTTTATAGTCATCTGTATAATTTAATTCTTTGCCTGACCATAACTTATCGCCAAACAGAAAAACGGCAAAGGGCAAGGATGTGTTGTAATGTGAATATTCTTTGTTACCGTATTCCCATGCACAGATTTCGCTTCCGATAATTTTTTCGGGAAAATTATTTTCAGGAAAACTTTTATAATCAAAAGTTTTTAAACTTTCTGACGTCATATATCGGTGTATATCAAAATACGTCTGCGGATAGAAAGAGTTTATAAGTTCATAACCCATTTTTAGCTGATTGTTCATTGAACAGTTTTCAAAAGGACCTCTGCCCTTTATGGCAATGCGCCAGAACTGCATAATAACGTCATTGGGGATAATGGCTTCACGGGCACAATCAAGTTGGTCCGACCACATTATCATAGTACGGTTATGTTTTTTTACAAGGTTGTAAACGTTATTTATGAAGTAGTAATAAAGTTCTTGGCGGTCTTTTATGTTTTCCTTTTTCATTAACGCAGTGCACTTTGCACATTTATCCCAATAACAAAGCTGGTTTATATGGGGGACGTCGGCAAAATCAAGTTCATCACCGCCAATATGGAAATATCTGCTTTCAAAAATTGAACAAACCTCGGTAATAACTGAATCATAAAAATCAAAAATGCCTTCGGCTCCCGCACAGACTGTCCAATAACTTATGTTTTCCTCATTTGTTTTGCAGGCAAAGTGGGGCATTGCCTCAATTATTTTTGTTGAATGGGCAGGCATATCGATTTCAGGGATGATTTCAAGCCCAAGAAGATTTGCAAGAGAATTAAGCTCCTGCATTTGCTCAATGGTATATGCGTTTTTAAGATAGGCACTTTCAGGAAAGCTTTTAGCCTTAAAGCAGATGCCCTCACTATCAAATAAATGTAGGTGCAGGCGGTTGAATTTTGCCTTTGCAATTAAAATTACGTGATTTTTTAATTCTTCAAAGGGACGTATGCCCCTTGCTAAATCAAGCATAACGCTACGGTATGAGCAATGGGGTTTATCGGTGATTTCAATTTCTTCAAAAGTCAGCGTATCGCCATTTATGGTTGCTTTTTCACAAAGGGTGGCAAGGGCGTTGCGCAATGAAAGATATCCGCTATGTTTTATAATGATTTTATCTGAAATTTTTAAAGAAAATTCTTCTTTTTCAAGGTTATCCTCGCGAATTGTTATAAGTGCGTTTTCACTATAAACAAAGCTTGCTTCAGGCAAGAAAAATTTAAGTATTTCTATTGCTTTGTTATCTGAAACTGTAACGTTAAATGAATTAGTGTTCATATAATTATCTCCTTTTAGAAAATTATACATCAAATTAAATAAAAAGGCAATAAAAAAGACTTTAGGGAAAATTTTTTTGTGTTTAAAATTTCATTTGACACATTTGTGTTTGTCTATTATAATAAGTAGGCTATTATGTAAATTTGCGCCCATAGGGCGATTTATGAAAGGATGAATTTAATTATGTTACGCACTTATCAACCTAACAGACGTAAGAGAAAAAAGGTACATGGCTTCCGTAAGAGAATGCAGACCAAGAACGGCAGAAACGTTCTTCAGAGACGTCGCCGCAGAGGCAGAAAAGTTCTCAGCGCATAATAATTGGAGGTGCCCTCTTGAAAAAACAGGATATGCTTAAAAAAAATAAGGAATTCCGCTACGTTGTTTCAAGGGGTAAATCTTTTTCTGCACCCTCTATGGTGCTGATTTGCGCAAAATCAAGGACGGGTACTAAATTCGGGCTATCGGTAAGCGCGAAGTTAGGTAACGCCGTTGTAAGAAACCGAACAAAAAGAATAATGCGTGCAGGGGTTACGCCATTGATGCCAGATCTGAAAAAGGATATGGCATATATGTTCATAGCCAGACGCGCCCTTATTGGGCAAAAATCTGACTATTGCAAAGAAGTTATGCTTTCATTATTATTAAAGGCAGGGTGCATAAATGAGGAATCCTGTTAAAGCTTTTTTCCTTTTTTTAATAAGAATGTATAAAAAGCATATCTCACCGGCATTACCGCCTGCGTGCAGATTTGTTCCTACGTGCTCCGAATATGCGTACACCGCCATTGAAAGGTTTGGTGTATTAAAAGGCGGGGCGCTTTCATTGTGGCGTATTTTACGTTGCAATCCATTTTGTAAAGGCGGGTACGACCCTGTGCCCGAGAAAAAAGGACAGGAGAATTCCAAGTGAGCGAATTTTTTGGTAGTATTTTTGAGTGGATCAATGGATTCACGTACAATTACGGTCTTTCGATTATCCTGTTTACCATTTTGTTCAGGCTTGTTTTGTTGCCCTTTGATATCCGCAGCCGTGTAGGTCAGCGTGAATATACAAGAAAACTTAATAAAATTAAGCCCGAAATGGACATTATAAACAAGGCATATAAGAACGACCCACAGAAAGCACAGCAAATGATGATGGCTTTAAGAAAACGTGAAGGCATCGGTATGCTTCCTAAAGGTTGCGGAATGATGC
>JAZOMK010000336.1:0-4143 GCA_045653985.1 Clostridia bacterium
TAAGTGAAGTCTTAAAAAAACGTGGATATAAGGTAAAATCTTCCGATTTAGTTTATAGGGATTATTCCGATACGGAAATTATAGATTTCCTTAAAGTCAGCAAAGATGATATTAAAAATGATTTTCCAAGAGATATCATAACAAATCCGCCTTACAAATATGCAAAGCAGTTTGTTGAACACGCTCTTGATATATCAATGGATAGCACCAAGATTGCAATGTTTTTAAAAGTACAGTTTTTAGAAGGTAAAGCAAGACGTGCATTATTTGACAAGCATCCGCCCAAAACTGTTTATGTTGCATCAAGCAGACTTCTCTGTGCAAAAAACGGAGAGTTTGAAAAAATGATAAAAGGCGGCGGTTCGGCCGTAGCTTATGCCTGGTTTGTATGGGAAAAAGGCTTTAAGGGGGCACCAACTGTGAGGTGGTTTAATTGAATAAATACATATTCCCAGTAATTTTAATAACTCTTGATATAGGTGCTGCTTTGATGTATGCGTTCAACAAAGATTTTAAAATGGCAATCTATTGGGTAGCGGCGGCAGTGCTGAATGTGTGTGTAACATTTTAGGGGGTGTGCAATGAGTAAATCTGAACACAGAATCCAAGATGAAATACGCCTGGCGTTGTCTGAATATGGCATAGTTTTAAGGCTTAATTCAGGTAAGTTCTGGCAAGGCAAACGTGTGTGGAGCAATGAGTTTCACCAGTATGTTTTAACTAATTTAAGGGCAGTGCAAGGCTGCCCACAAGGCACAGCAGATTTATTGTTTATAGGTAAGGATGTTGCCTTTATTGAGTGCAAAGATAATAAAGGCAAGCCCCTTGCTGAACAAGAAAAGTTTATAGAAATAATGCACTCATACGGGCATAAAGCAGGTGTTGCAAGGTCCGTTGAGGATGCAATGAAAATAATCAAGGCATAAAAAAAAGACCCTGAGCAATTGAATCCTCAACTGTATGAGTGGTTGAGAAGTATTAACTCAAAGTCGCTAATGATGGATAATTGCCAGTGATCGCAGACACAGCAGGTGTAAGAAATATAACAAACATCCATCAAAAAAGGAAGGTAGGTGGCCTGAGGCCCCCGCATTACACCATAAAGGTGGTTTCGGTCCAGCTTCCTTAATATACGGCTGTGCTCAATGCACCTTTGGTTTCTACACCAAATTACCGTATAAAAGAATTGGCTGCGCTCAATGCGCCCAGACTCACGGGGGATCGCTATCCGTTACCAATTCTGTTGATAGTTACTTTGCCAGTGATAGCCAACACAACAAGTGTAGGTAATATGACAAATCAACTACGTGCTTAATATAGCATAACTTCAAAAAATTGTCAATAAAAAGGAGGAAATAAGATGAAAGTATTAAAAATAGACCTTCCTAAAGAACTTAAAAATGTT
This sequence comes from Clostridia bacterium, assembly GCA_045653985.1. Classification (GTDB taxonomy): domain Bacteria; phylum Bacillota; class Clostridia; order Christensenellales; family QALW01; genus UMGS1322. The sequence goes on from JAZOMK010000336.1 coordinate 1,406, forward strand.
GAAATACATACGCTTGCTGATTTACATATCGGTGATAAATTCTGCGATATTGAAGGCATAAAAAACAAGGTTGAGTATATAAAAAGCACGCCAAATGCGTACTGTATTTTAAATGGTGATCTTATGAATAATGCTACAAAAACATCTGTTTCTGATTGCTATGCTGAAGAATTAACTCCTATGGAGCAGGTTGAAATGTGCGTTGAGCTGCTTGAACCGATAAAGGATAAGGTTCTTTGTATTTGTGCCGGTAATCACGAAAAGCGTACATACATCAAAGAAGGCATTGACATCACTAAATTAGTTGCAATGCAACTAGATATAGTTGAACGTTATTCCCCTACATCTTGTTTTATATTTTTAAGGGTGGGGACGGAAACAAAGCACGCAAAAAACAGGCAGATATGTTACTTGATTTATTGCCTTCACGGTTCAGGCGGTGGACGTAAAGAAGGCTCAAAGGCCAACCGTTTGGCAGAAATGGCAAGTAAGGTTGATGCTGATATTTTTATACATTCGCATCTGCACTTTCCGATAACTTTCAGGAAAGCTTATTACAGAACATCACCACAAAATTCATCGGTAGCAAAGGTGGATAAGTTATTTGTAAATACGGCAGCTACTCTTGAATATGGTGGATATGGCGAAGAAGGAGAATTTGACCCTTCATCAAAAGAAAGCCCAGTTATACATTTAAGTGGAACAGAAAAAAGATTTAATGCAACAGTATAAAAGGAGAAAAATAAAATGACAAGAACAATAGAACATTGCAAAGTTATGTATTATTATGGCACCCCTGAACAGCACGACGGTATTTGTGCCGGTGTATTTATAAATGAAAAGTTGCTTGAAAAATGTGCAAAATGCCATCTGCACGATATGGAAAATGCCCGTAGAATCTGTGCTGAATGTGGCAAGGAGTTTTATTCGCCTAATGGCAATGTTAAATATTGCAGTAAGGAATGTAGGGATATTAACAAGCAAAAAAACAGACAGCCAAGGAAAACAAAAAAGAAGAAAACTCTTGATGAAGTGCTTGCTGATTTGAATGAGTACAACCGCACACACGGTACACATCTTACTTATGGGAAGTATAAAGATATGCTTTTTAGGGAGGCTATGAAAAATGAAAAGAATGGAAAGTGATTGCTTAGGCTGCGGCAGGCCTGAATACTGTGGCTCCTGCCAATATAGTGGACTTTCAGCACACTATTATTGTGATAAGTGCCAGTTTGAAATTGAACCTGGCGAAATATACATAGAAAACGGGCAAGAATTATGTGAGTATTGCTTAAAAGAATTACATTTGAAGAAGGAGGATGACGATGAATAGAGAGCAAATTTCGCAAATAAAATCAAGAATATCCTGCGTTGATTATGCTCAACGTAACGGCTTAAATATAAAACAATCGGGTGATCGTTGTGTATCACCCCTTCGCGCAGGTGCTACAAATAAAACGTCATTTGTGGTTTCGAATGATTTCTGGTATGACTTCGGCTTAGGGGAAGGTGGCGATGTTATTGACCTTGCTGCACTTTTGAATTTTAATGGTGATAAAGGCAAGGCAATGTATGAGCTTGCTTCAATTACGGGGGTAGATGTCAGCACCCACCGTTCAAACGAATGGGTTGATTACACCCATAATCTGTGTGCAAAAATTCAATATTATCACGAACATTTAACCGATGATGACAGAGAATATTTGCATAAGCGTAAAATCAACGATGATACCATAAATCGCCTTAAAATTGGTAGAACTGAGGATGGCCGTCTTTGCATCCCTTACTGGAAAAACAACTATGTTTGCTATTATGCAACAAGATATCTTCCAGGTGGCAAATTTCCGGAACAGAAGTATAAAAAGATGCCCATTGATGATTACAATGAGCATACTGTATGGGGCTTACATACCCTTGAAAATAATAGCAATCGTGATTTGTTAGTTATAGCTGAAGGTGCCTTTGATGCGTTGTCTTTTGCACAAGAAAATTATTCGGTTATATCTGCAATAACGGGGCATTTTTCTAAGGAACAATTACCGGCAGCATTGTCTATTGCAAAATCATATAAGAAGGTTTTTCTTGTATTTGATAATGATAAGCAAACACGTGCCGGTGAAAAGTTCACTATCAAAATGGCAAAGATTTTGATAGAAAATCGCATTCCTTGTGTTGTTGGTACAGTGCCTGTTACTTACAAGGATATTTCTGAATTTTATGCTGATGGCGGCAATCTTCAGGATATTATTACTGATGCCCAGGATGGCATTGAATTTCTTGCAAACAAAATAACCGATATGAGGGATTTTGAGGAATTTGCCCGTCGTGTATGTAGGTATATGTCAAAACCAAGTGTTGATATGTTTTTTAAATCAGTATTGCATACTGAAACATTCCCTGAAGATTGGCTTAAATCACTGTGCAAAGATTGTAAATCAGCGCCTCTTGATAAGATAATTGCCGATGAAATCACGCAAAAACATAGGCTATTATATAACGAAAAAATATCATTTTTTGAGTATAATGGCCGCTACTGGAAAGCGAAAACTGATACCGAAATTAGTGCATATATTACTGAGGCTTTAGGTCCATATTCAACGGGACCTAAAATAGCATCAATACTTAAAGTAATTAAGGCATCTGCCGTTACCGATAAATTATTTAATGTGCAGCCCGTTATGAATTTTATAAACGGCGCACTTGAAATTGAACCTGAAATAAATTTTAGGGAGCATAGG
>JAZOMK010000337.1:0-3666 GCA_045653985.1 Clostridia bacterium
AATGTGTTACGGGTTGGGATCCTGTTATGTTTGCTAAGGAAGCGCGCGTTGATGCTGCACTTGAAGGCAAACTTCCTGAATATATAAATGTTCTTGTTGATAACTGTCTTGATGGTAAAAATGCTTATGGCATTGAAGACATTTCTGATGATTTAAAGAATATTATCAAAGCACACAGCGAAAAGACAGACACACTTCTTTTCTTGGGTGTTGATGCACGTTATGTTGCACCTGAGTGCGCAATCAATGCAATTAAAGCTCTTGAAAAAGCGGGCGTTAAGTTTACTGTTTTAGAGGATGAACCTCAAAGCGGACAACAGCTTGAATATCTTATTAGCGCAGTTGATGAAACAAAACAGCAAATGGTTGCTTGTAAGGAAGTACTTAACGGCTTTACTACTGTTATTGCTTATGATCCTCAGGATGCTAAGGTATTAAAGCGTGAATATAAAGAATGGAATATCGGTTTAACAGCAACAGTTAAAACCTTTACACAAGTTCTTGCTGAAAATCTTGATAAGCTTAATGCTAAAAAATCAGATAAAAAAGTTGTATATCAGGATCCTTTCCAGCTTGCAAGAGATCTTCAGGAAACAGAAGAAGCAAGAAAGGTTATTTCTGCATACTGCACACTTGACGAAATGCTTGTTCATGGCAAGGATACCATGTGGGCAGGTAACGTTCTTATGACAAAGTGGATGCCTGATGTAATCAAAGGTGTTGCACTTAATCGTATAAACAATGCAAAATGCGTTAATAACGATACAATCGTAACCGCATCAGTATCAGAATATGTAAGCCTTAAAAACGTTGCAACAGACGTTGAAATTATTTCCATTGAAGAACTTATTTTAAAGTAAAACGGGGGAAGAGTAAATGTTAGTAAATCTTGATTACGTACTTAATCTTGCCAAAAAAGGCAAATTCTGTATTCCTGCATTTAACGTTTATAATATGGAAACCGTAATGGGTGTTATTTCTGCTGCCGAAGAAGCGAAAGCGCCAATTATTATTCAGGTATATCCTCGTCTTATAAATGAAGGAAGCGGATATTATCTTGCACCTATCATTCTTGCTGCTGCAAAGCAGGCAAGTGTACCTGTGTGCTTTCATCTTGACCATGGTCCCGGCGAAAAGGAAATTATAAAAACTCTTCGCTATGGTGCAACTGGTATTATGATTGACGGATCAGTTTATGATTTTGATGAGAATGTAAAAATTACAAAGAAAATCGTTGATATGTGCCGCGACCTTGACGTTCCCGTTGAAGGCGAACTTGGCCATATCGGTAGCGTTAATGATGAAGCAATGGATGAATTTACTTCACCTAAAGAAGCAGGTATTTTTGTAAAAGAAACAGGTGTTTCGTGTCTTGCAGTGCTTATCGGTAATGCTCATGGACATTATAAAAAGACACCTAAACTTGATATTGACCGTGTAGGCGAAATCTATAATGAAACAGGCGGGATTCCTCTTGTACTTCATGGTGGTTCAGGTATACCTGATAATCAGGTAAAAGATGCTATCAGGGCAGGTATCAGAAAAATGAATATCGGTACTGACGTTTGCTGCGCTTTTACAGAAGGCGTAAGCAATGAATGTGCAAACCCAAAGCATCCTATTGCAGTTGATCTCTTTATGAAGAGTACTATTGAAAACGTTAAAAAGCTTGCACTTGATAAAATTTCACTTACGGGCGCATACGGTAGGGCATTATGATAAATAAAGTAGTAGGTATCGGCGCTTGCGTTATGGATACGCTTATAACTGTGCCGGAATATCCTCAGGAAGATACTAAGCTTAGAGCAATAGGCTCAAAGGCTGCAGGCGGTGGCCCTACAGCAACAGGCATTGTTGCGGCAAGTAAATTAGGAGTCTCGGCAGGATATATCGGTGTGTTGTCTGATGATAACGGTGGCAAATTCTTAAAAGAAGATTTTAAAAAATATAACGTTGATACAACTGATGTTGTAATTGAAAACGGCTATCGTTCCTTTACTTCTGTAATCTGGCTTTCTGAAAAAAGTGCATCAAGAACTTGTGTTTTTGATAAGGGTAATCTTCCTGCACTCGTTTTAAATGATGCGCAGAAAGAAAGCATTAAAAATGCACAGATTCTTATGGTAGACGGCAATGAAATGAGTGGCGCTGTAGAGGGCGCAAAATTTGCAAAAGCCAATAATACAAAAGTATTATACGATTGTGGTGGCTTGTATGAAGGCGTTGAAAATCTTTTAAAATTAACAGATATTATGATTCCTTCGGAAGAATTTGCATTAAAGCATACAGGCTCACAAAATGTTGAAGAAGCGGCAAAAAAACTTATGGAAACATATTCGCCTGAAGTTGTTGTTATTACCTGCGGTAAAGATGGTGGCTTGTATTTTGATGGTAATGAAATGTTTTCATATCCCGCGTTTAAGGTTGAGGCTGTTGATACAAACGGCTCTGGTGATGTTTTCCACGGTGCATTTGCAGCAGGTATTGTACATGGCTATAGCTATAAAGAATGTTGCTATTTTTCAAGCGCAACTTCAGCAATAAAATGTACGGGAATCGGTGCAAGAGAGAGCGTACCCAATAAACAAACTGTTATTGATTTCTTAAAGGAGAAAGGTTATGAATTATAAAAAGGCATATATACCTAAAAATGGTTATACACCCATTTGCAAAATAGGTGAATGTACACTTAAAAAATTAGAGTTCGGTATTATTGAACTTGATAAAGGTCAGAAGCTTGATTTTTATACTGAAGATAAAGAAACAGCCTTCATTATGCTTGAAGGCCATTGTAACGTTGAAGTAAACGGTGAAAAGTGGGAAAATATCGGTAACAGAATGACTGTTTTTGAAAATCGTAAGGCAGAAAGCTTTTATATGCCTAAAGAGCAGGCGTGTGTAATTGAAGCTATTGACCATATTAAAATCGCTGTTTGCGCAACACCCGTTGCAGAAAAAACAGAACCTCAGGTTTTAAGAGAGGATCACGTTGTCCTTAAACTTTTAGGTGAAGTTCCTTTCCAGAGAGAAACAAGCTTCATTATTGACGGTAATTCAAATGCAAAGATTCTTACAATCGGTGAAGCGTATTGTACCGAGGGTAACTGGGCAGGATTCCCACCTCATAAGCATGATGAAGACAATATGCCCAAAGAATGTATTGCAGAAGAAATATATTATTTCCTCTTTGAGCCTAAGCAGGGGTTTGCAGTTCAATGTCTTTATACTTCTGGTGGCTCTATTGATGAAGCATACAGAGTTAAAAATGATGAACTTGTTGAGTTCCCCATAGGCTACCATACAACGGTAACAACACCTGGATATAAAAGCTATTTCCTTTGGCTTATGGCAGGGGATTATCAGGGCTTTAACAGAAGTAGTGATCCTGATCATGCTTGGATAGAAAAACGATAAAAGAGGATTTTTATGAAATATCTTTTGGGTATTGATTTTGGCGGTGGTTCATCAAAAGCAACGCTTATTGATACGTTAGGTAATATCATTGCCGAAAATACAGTTGAATATCCGACACTTTACCCTTCGTTGGGATTCTGTGAGCAGAATCCCGACGATTGGAATAAAGCGTTGTGTGAAAACATAAAGAAATTATTAGAAAAAAGCGGTATTTTTTCAGGGGATATTATAGCGGTTGCTGTAGATTCTGGT
>JAZOMK010000338.1:0-2515 GCA_045653985.1 Clostridia bacterium
GAAACTTTACGAGGACGAAGGTCGCAAATACAAAAATCACCTTAACCAAGAGTTTGACACGAGCAAGCCGAACGAAGTGTGGGTTAGTGATGTTACCTATTTCAAGTACGGCGAAAATGCTTATTACATTTGCGTGATTATCGACTTGTTCTCCCGTATGGTCGTGGGTTATAAAATTGGAAAGACCAACAGCACGCAGCTTGTAAAGCCGACTTTTCAGATTGCCTATAAAGCACGTCAGCCGGATTCAAGTTTAGTTTTCCATACTGACCGTGGTGGCAACTATCGTTCCAAAACGATGAACGACTATATGCGGTCGCTACACATCACGCACTCTTTTTCACGGGCGCACGTGCCATATGACAATTCTGTGATGGAATCGTTCTTTGCTTCTTTGAAGCGCGAGGAATTATATCGCACGAAATACCGTCAGACCTCCGAAGTGCGGTAGACAAGTACATAATTTTCTACAATACGAAACGTCCGCACAAGAAACTGCAATACAAGACTCCCGAACAGAAAGAAGAGGAATATGCCTTGAAGGACGCGGGTTTATAAGACACGTGCAGTCGGACTAATGGGTTCGAAAAGGTTTGCTTTTTAATCTTCTAATTGCCGAATTTGAGTTTTTCTGTTTTTAGTCCAGCTGGCAAAAAGAAAATGCGACCTCGAAAAGCCGCATAAATACTGGGTTTTATAATAAAAACACCATTGAGTCTGAACTTGGGGGTTCAGATTTCAATGGTGTCTTTAGATGGTCGAGGCAACAGGATTTGAACCTGCGGCCTTTGCGTCCCGAACGCAACGCGCTACCAAACTGCGCTATGCCTCGAACTATATTGCCTATTAAGTATATACAAAAAACTTAATTTTGTCAAATAGAAAAATAGTGCATCTTACTTTAAGATGCACTATCCTTATTAAATTATTTGCCTAAAACTTTTTTAGCAGTTTCTTTTACGTTTTCAGCGGTAAAGCCGAACTTTTCAAAGAGAACCTTTGCAGGTGCAGATGCGCCAAAGTGGTCGATACAAACTGTTGCGCCATCTAAGCCAACGTACTTATACCAGCTATATGCTGAGCCTGCTTCAACTGCAACACGTGCGCGAACATTTTTAGGAAGAACGCTCTCTTTATATTCTTCTGTCTGCTTTTCAAAAACTTCTATTGAAGGAACTGATACAACACGTGCATCAATATTTTCTGCCTTAAGAAGTTCTTTTGCGCCCATTGCCTGCTCAACTTCACTACCTGATGCCATTAAGATAACATCGGGTGTTGCCTTTTCGGAATCAGCAAGAATATATGCACCCTTTAAAGCATCCTTACCGCTGTTTGCATAGTAAGGAAGGTTCTGTCTTGTTAATACGATAGCAGTAGGACCATCATTATTCATAGCGATGGTGTATGCTGCTGCAGTTTCCTTGCTATCTGCAGGACGAACAACAGTCATACCGGGGATTGAACGAAGTGCGATAAGCTGTTCAATAGGTTCATGAGTAGGACCGTCTTCACCAACACCGATGGAGTCATGTGTTAAAACGTAAGTTACGGGAAGCTTCATTAAAGCTGCCATACGCATAGCGTTTTTCATATAGTCAGTAAACACGAAGAAGGTTGCGCAGAAAGGTGTTACACCGCCATGGAGATATAAACCGTTTACGATTGCAGCCATTGCGTGTTCGCGGATACCAAAATGCATATTGCTTCCTTCAGGAGTTTCAGCGCTAAAGTATGCTTCGCCCTTAAGTTCTGATTTGTTTGAAGGACCTAAGTCAGCACTACCGCCAAAGAAGTTAGGTAACATTTTGTTAAGGCGGTTAAGAACGATGCCTGATGATGAACGTGTTGCATCTGGCTTTTCGTCAAACTTCCAGAAATCCTCATCATTTGCAAGGTCAACGGGGAATTCCCTTGACATCCACTTTTCATATTCAGCATAAAGTTCAGGATATTTTGCCTTGTATGCTTCAACTGTTTTGTTCCAATTTTCCTCGTAAACCTTACCCTGTGCGGCAATGCCCATTGTATATTCCATAACATCAGCAGGAATCTCGAAAGGTGCATAATCCCAGCCTAAGGTTTCTTTTGCGGCTTTAAGGTTTTCTTCACCTAAAGGCTCACCGTGTGCAGAAGCTTTACCCTGCTTTGCGGGACAGCCAAAGCCGATTTCAGTACGGCAGATAATGATTGAAGGCTTGCCCTCAACCTTTTTAGCTTCAGCGATTGCATCTGCAACAGCGTCAGTATCCGTACCATCTTAAATATTTATTACGTGCCAGCCAAGTGCTTCATGACGGGCGCCAACGTTTTCGGAGAATGCAGTATTGATATCACCCTCGATAGTGATGTTGTTTTTATCGTAAATGCAGATAAGCTTACCAAGCTTTAATGTGCCTGCAAGTGATGCGGCTTCGTACTGGATACCTTCCTGAAGGCAACCATCACCAACAAGTACGTATGTAAAGTGATCAACAAGCTTTAAATCGTCCTTATTGAATTTTGCTGCCAAGTG
>JAZOMK010000339.1:0-1988 GCA_045653985.1 Clostridia bacterium
AAAAACAGCAGATATCAAATTTGATATCTGCTGTTTTTTTATTCAGTCTCTTTATTCTGTTTTAACAAGTTACTAAGTTCTTTCATAAAAGAATCAATATCTTTAAATTCACGATAAACAGACGCAAACCTTACATAGGCAACTTGATCAAGTTGAACAAGTTTATCCATAATAATTTCGCCAATTTGAATTGAACTGATTTCATGATCCAATGAACTATGAACCTGACGATCAATTTCATTAACCACGTGTTCGATTTGTTCGACAGAAACTTTACACTTTTCACAAGCCTTTACAATACCTCTGCGAACCTTATCAATCTCAAAAAGCTGTCGACTTCCATCTTTTTTAACAACCATTACGGGTGCTGATTCAATTTTTTCATACGTTGTAAAGCGCTTACCACATTCAGGGCATTCTCTACGTCTACGAATTACACTTCCTTCTTCTGTAGGTCTCGAATCAAGAACTCGGCTATCAAGACAGCCGCAAAACATACATCTCATAAAATTCCTCCATAAAGTAATTTATTATAAAGTTCAAGAGTTTTTTCACCTTCAAGCGAACTCTGAATTTTCAAACTTCCTCTGATATTAGCAACTTTTTTCGTATTTTTCTTAATTAAAATATCTTTTAAATGAGCAACAGTGCCGTCAATACCATCGTATATTTTTAAATTATCCCCTATTGCTTTTAAAATCTTATCTTTAACAAAAGGATAATGTGTGCACCCAAGAACAACCGCCGTAGCATTTATGTTTTTAAAGGGTGTAAGCAGTTCGTTAAGATATTCATCAATACTCGCCTCGCCAAATACCGCTTCTTCAATTTTTTTAGCAAGATATTGACACGGTATTTTTATTACACGATTTTCATTATCGTATTTTCTAATTAAAGCATTAACTCTTTCAGACGATACCGTAACCTGTGTCGCAAGAAGCAACACCTTGCCACCCGTTTGTTCAAGTGCTGGTTTTATAGCCGGTTCCATACTAATTATCGGAATATCAATTTCTTTTCTTAAACTATCAACAGCAATACTCGTTGCAGTATTGCAAGCAATAACAACTGCCTTTACCCCTTGTTCAATAAGATTGCTTATTGCATTTTTAGTTAAAGATAACACCTCATCCCTACTTTTTGTACCGTAAGGCGCATTTAAAGAATCTCCAAAGTAAATATAATCTTCTTCAGGCATAACCTCTAAAGCATATCTTAAAACTGAAAGTCCGCCAACGCCTGAATCAAAAAAACCTATAGGTCTGTTTTGCATATTTTCTCCGATCAATATAAATCAAACGAAAAGATATGAACCTTTTCCATTTCTCCCCATAAACTCTGAGGTACAAGTGAAATACATTTTACTAATGAATCAATAACTATTTCATTCATACGTTTGATATTATTTTTAATCTCAATATTTTTCACCGTGCCATCAAACATAACACACTCTATAGTATAATCTTTAACTAGTGTTTTTGGCAAGTGCATTTTGGGCGAATCAGCAAAAATATTACAACGCATGCTATGATATCTTTCAGAATCATCACCCGGAAGTGTTATTCTGTCAAGATCACTATCAAAAACAATATGTGCAATTTCAACATATTGCGGTTCGTTAAATCCATATGTGATTTTATCGTTTAATTTGCAATACGCACCTTGATCTTCATCACCATATAATTTATTATTTCTATCAATACCATTTCTTAAATTTTCTTTATTCTCACATCCGGAAAGTTCGCCATTTTTTGTAGGCTTACCAACTTGACGAGTTAAATAAGGAATAAAACAATCTGCACGTAAAAGATTTTGTTGTAATTCTTCAATATAAAAGTCATATACACCTTGAGGTGTTGTATTGTATTCAACAGCAACTGATGCTGCTTCACCAATAGCCTGTCCCATTACTGCACAAGTCATCATAACTCTTGTCGAGCTCATTGCAGAGTGTGTTGCGCTGATATTTCTGCCTGCAAAAAATAGAT
>JAZOMK010000340.1:0-1619 GCA_045653985.1 Clostridia bacterium
AGGTTATATCGCATTTGAAAAATATATCGCTTTTGCGAAGCAAAAATATCGCAAAAAAGGAGATTTAATGCAAAACGAAACGATAAAAGAATCGGCAATTATGCTGACAGTTGAGATAACGGCTATTTGCGACAATATAAAGGGACGCGCAAATTTTACAAATCAGCTTTTAAGGTGCTGTTCATCTATAGGTGCCAACGCACATGAAGCAAAATATGCACAAAGCAGGGCAGATTTCATCAATAAAATGGAAGTTGCACTCAAAGAGTGCTACGAAACGGAATATTGGTTAGAAATTCTCTTTAGAATCAGAAGCCTTCGCGAAGAAGATTTTAAAGATTTGACTCAAAAATGCGGAACTATCAGAAGAAAATTGATAGCATCTATAATGACGGTAAAGAAAAAACAATGACCTTGATTTGTAAATTTTCTCGCGCACTTAAAAAATACATATTGTTTTTTAAACTCCGAAAAATTTTCGGAGTTTTGGTTTATGTTTAAGAATTTGAAGATATGTAAAACTTAAAAAACACTTGCCAAAATACTGAAATATGGTATAATTTCACATATAAATCCTATTAAGGAGAGAAGAAAATGATTGATATTAAATTTTTAAGGGAAAACCCCGAAATTGTAAAGCAAAACATCAAAAATAAGTTTCAGGACTCAAAGCTTCCTTTAGTTGATGAAGTTATTGCGCTTGATATTGAAAACCGCAAGAACATTCAGCTTGCTGAGGAACTTCGTGCAAACAGAAATAAATATTCAAAGCAGATCGGTGCTTTAATGGCTCAGGGCAAAAAAGACGAAGCTATGGAAATGAAAAAGCTTGTTACTGAGCAAGGTGAACAGCTTGCCGCAGCCGAAAAGAAAGAGGCTGAGCTTCAGGAAAAAATCAAAAATATTATGATGATTATTCCTAATATTATTGACCCCAGCGTTCCAATCGGTAAAGACGATTCTGAAAACGTTGAAGTTCAGAAGTATGGCGAGCCTGTTGTGCCTGATTTTGAAATTCCGTATCATTCCGATATTATGGAAAAGTTTGACGGCATCGACCTTGACAGCGCACGTCGTGTTGCAGGTAACGGCTTCTATTATTTAATGGGCGATATTGCACGCCTTCATTCAGCAGTTATTTCATATGCACGTGATTTTATGATTGACCGCGGTTTTACTTACTGCATTCCTCCTTTCATGATTCGTTCTGACGTTGTTACAGGCGTTATGAGCTTTGCTGAAATGGATGCAATGATGTATAAAATTGAGGGTGAAGATCTTTACCTTATCGGCACAAGTGAACACTCAATGATCGGTAAGTTCATTGACCAGATGCTTTATGAAGAGAATCTTCCCTACACACTTACAAGCTATTCACCTTGCTTTAGAAAGGAAAAGGGAGCACACGGCATTGAAGAACGTGGTGTTTACCGCATCCATCAGTTTGAAAAGCAGGAAATGATTGTTGTTTGCAAACCTGAGGACAGCAAAATGTGGTTTGATAAGTTATGGCAGAACACCGTTGACTTATTCCGTACCCTTGATATTCCCGTACGAACTCTTGAATGTTGCTCAGGCGACCTTGCTGAATTAAAGGTTAAGTCCATTGACGTTGAAGC
>JAZOMK010000341.1:0-1887 GCA_045653985.1 Clostridia bacterium
ATATATGTATATGTTTATTGAAGCACTTGCTGATGGCGGTGTTGCCTGCGGTTTACCTCGCGATAAGGCTATGCTTTATGCCAAAAAGACTATGGAAGGCGCGGCAACCCTTGCACTTTCAACAACCAAGCATCCCGGTCAATTAAAGGATGAAGTTTGTTCTCCCGGTGGCAGTACCATTATGGGTGTAAAAGCTTTAGAGGATGGCAATCTTCGCGCCACCGCAGTAAATGCAGTAATTAAGGCTTACGAAAGAAATAAAGAATTAGGAAAATAATTTATATAAAGCAAGCTCCCAAAAGATTTTTCTTTAGGGAGCTTTTTAATACTTATAACAGAACACATAACCCCGAAGAAAATTTCTTCGGGGTTTATGTTTATACCGTTTATCGTCAAATTATAATATCACGCAAAATTTAGAAATATAAAAAAATAGAATTATCACTTTCCTAAAAATTTCGAGAAACAAGCAAGACAAGGCGCGGTGTTTTAAAAACGAAGGAGTTTACACAATCGTAAATGACTGAGTTTTTACAAATACCGCAACACAGTAAATAACCCCCGAAGATTTTTCTTCGGGGGTTATGTTTGCGCCGTTTATCGGAATTTTTTAGTCTTCCTTCTTCTTAGCTTTAACAATTACTGCCATACCAACAAAAGCAACTGCAACTGCAGAAATCATAGCAACGGGAAGTGTGTCGCCAGTTTCTGACTTAAGGCTCTTGTCAAAGATAGGTGTAATCTGCCAGTTTGCTGCGCTACTTGAAGTAAGCTTTGCAAGGCTCTTATATTCGTTGGTGTTTGTTCCGAAAATCTGGAACTTAGTACCCTTAACGAATTCAGTACCGTTGTCAGCATTTCTTACGTTGAAACGTGCAAAGAGTGCTTCGATCTTAATTTCCTGGTCCATAATTTCAACCATGCCGTCATCTACGTCACATTCATATGTGATTTCAACTTCTTCGCCGGCAGGAATTTCGAACCATTCGCCTGTAGCAGGAGCAGCCCAGTATGCTTTACCGCCACTTGTTACGCCTGCCTGAAGCTCGAACTGGATTCTGATATCTTCAGTACCTGTGTTCTTAACTTTAAGTGTCTTGGTAAGTGTGCCATCCTTAACGTCAGCCTTAGTTACAAAGCCTGAGTTTGTCTTAAAGTAGTTGGAAGCATCATGATCTTGTAATGCTTCAAGTTCGATACCAACAGGTGTTGCGTTGGTGTAGCTTGCAACCTTCTTAATTGAAACCTGGTCAATATAGTAGTTGAAGGTTGAATTCTTAAATGCCTGTGATGAACCATCTAAACGGAGTGCAAGCTGATATGCCAGTGAAGCATTTGCATGTTTGCTTCTGTAAAGCTTCTGAATCATGCTGTACCATTCGTACTTAACGTCGATAGTAACTGTATACTTCTTCCATCCCTTTGAAAGTTCAACGGTCTGACCGCTAAGATATGTGTCGCCAACAGCTGCGCTTGTACCAATTTCCTTAGCAACAGCTGATTTGCCCATATGGAGCTGTGAGTTAAGCATTACGTTGAACTTACCTGTCTTTTCTGCCTTAGCATAGAAGGTAACTTCATACTTACCTGCACCGCCGCCCTTATAGCCATTCTTTGCATCATAGATGATCCAAGGACCAAGATCAAATGCAACTGAGTTGTACTTGCCTGATGCTATGAACTTAACTGCGTTGCCTGTGCCTGCTGCACCGGGCTGAGTAAGCTCAATCTTACCACCGTGGATTGTACCCCAGTTTACAAGACCGTTTTCAGCGTTCATGTTTTCTTTCTTAGGTGCGAAGTCAGCAGGTGAAGTTTCTTCAAATTCATAAGGAATATCTGCTGTAGGTGTTATCTTTGCCTTATAAGCAGTTGTAATCTCATAAA